>JAURJO010000327.1 GCA_030832235.1 Verrucomicrobiota bacterium | reverse complement strand
TGGAAGCTGGTGTCGGCCGTCGGCGGACCTTGGGAGCTGTACAATCTCGAGACCGACCGAACGGAATTGAAGGACCTCGCCCGTGCGGAACCCGTCCGCGTCGCCTCGCTCACCGCTGAGTGGGAGAAAATCAACGGCAGCGCCGAAGCCGTCGGCCGGAAGCGTCGTGCCAAGGGCGAACGTGAGCCGTGAGTGCGCGTCGGCCACGCGCCCCGCGTGCCGACCGATCTGCCCGCCGCGGGGATGAATGAAACGATAAAAGACCGCGCACACCTCGCCGCATCCGTTGCCCCTAAGAAGCCTTTCTTCGTGTCACCAACGACAACTGCTTCGTCACTCCGCCGATGAGTATCCCCAGCTTCACCCACATCGCCCGCGTAGCGTTTCTGGTCCTCGGATCCTCGGTCTGGGGCCAGACGCCGCCGATGACCCCCGACATCCCCGCCAAGTTCGTCGAGCCGACCGAGTCGCATGATTACACGAAGCGCATTCTCGCGATTCCGATGCGCGACGGGGTTAAGTTGAACACGGTGCTCATCGTGCCGAAAGGAGCTAAGGACGCCCCGATCCTGCTCACGCGCACGCCTTACAACGCCAAGCGCAACGCCCAACGGAACGTCTCGACCGTCGCCGCGGCGACCGGATCGATGATGGACGAGCCTTTCCTGGAGGATGGCTACATCCGCGCGTACCAGGACGTCCGCGGCAAGCACGGGTCCGAGGGTGACTACGTGCTGAACCGCCCCCTCCGCGGTCCGCTCAATGCGACGGAGGTGGACCACGCGACCGACGCGTTTGATACGATCGAGTGGCTCGTGAAGAATGTCCCGGAGACCAACGGGCGGGTCGGCGTGATCGGCTCCTCTTATCCCGGGTTCACCGCCGCCATGGCACTCTTCAACCCGCACCCCGCCTTGAAGGCGGCCGTGCCGCAGTCACCGATGGTGGACGGCTGGATGGGAGACGACTGGTTCCAGAACGGGGCTTTCCGCCAGTACAACAACCTCGACTGGATCGCCCGGCAGATGAAGGCCAAGGACAACGGCGACGAGATCCCCCGGGCCAGCGCCGACGACTACGATAATTTCCTCCGGGCAGGCACCGCGGGGAACTTCGCGCGCGCGGCGGGGCTCGAGCAACTCCCCGCCTGGCGCAAAGTCATCGAGCATCCGGCTTACGATGCATACTGGCAGGAACAAGCGGTGGACAAATTGCTGGCGCGGCAACCCCTGACGGTGCCGACCCTCTGGATCGGAGCGCTCTGGGACCAGGAGGACATCTACGGCGCCGTCGCCTGCTACCGCGCGATGGAGCCGAAGGACACGGCGAACGACATGAACTTTCTCGCTCTCGGCCCATGGAGGCACTCGGGGGTGAACACGGAACAGCGCCAACTGGGGGCGCTGAAGCTGCCCGGCGACACCGCGACGGACTTTCGCCTCCGAGTGATGAAGCCGTTTCTCGATCAGCACCTGAAACGCGGTGCGCCGCGCGCGGATACGCCTCCGGTTCTGGTGTTCGAGACCGGCACGATGGAGTGGCGCCGCTATCAGCGCTGGCCCGAGTCGGGCGGCGCCGAGAATCCGGTCAAACTCCGCCCCCTCTACTTGCAGCCCGGGCTGAAGCTCGGATTCGAACCCGCCCGGCAAGGTGAGGAATACGAGGAGTACATTTCCGACCCCGCCAAACCCGTGCCCTTCGTCCGCCGTCCCGTCCGCCCCGCCGACAGCGAACTCTGGCAGACATGGCTCGTCTCCGACCAGCGCCACGTGGATGGCCGACCCGATGTGCTGACCTACGTCTCGGAGCCCCTGCGGGAACCATTGCGCATCTCCGGCTACCCCATGGCCAACCTCTTCGCTTCCACCAGCGGCACGGATTCCGATTGGGTGGTGAAATTGATCGATGCCTATCCGGACGTGGTGCCGTCCGATCCCGCGATGTCGGGATACCAACTGGGAATTGCCATGGAAATTTTCCGGGGACGTTACCGGGAAAGTCTCGAGCGCCCGTCACCCATTCCTTCGGGCAAGGTCCAGCGCTACCGCTTCGAGCTTCCCCCGGTGAGCCATGTCTTCCAACGGGGGCACCGCATCATGGTGCAAATCCAGTCGAGTTGGTTTCCCCTCTACGACCGGAACCCGCAGACCTACGTGGATAACATCTTCTTCGCCAAGCCGGGCGACTTCCGGAAAGCCACGCAGCGCATCTACCAGAGCGGCCTCCAAGCCTCG
Organism: Verrucomicrobiota bacterium; assembly: GCA_030832235.1. GTDB lineage: Bacteria > Verrucomicrobiota > Verrucomicrobiia > Opitutales > Opitutaceae > ER46. The sequence goes on along the minus strand of JAURJO010000327.1, from coordinate 2,421 downwards.
TCGATTGAACTGCCGGTGGTCACGGCGCCCTAGGCGGATCGAGGCCCGATCAGGCCGGAGGCATTGGGGGTCAGGATCCCGGCTGCGGCAAACGTTCAAAAATAAGTTGAACAGGCCGCGCTTTTTCCCACCGAATTCCGCTGGCCCACCCCAGCCCGCCCGATTTCTTCGGACGTCGGAAAACAGAAGTTACCCACCCAATCCCCTGAAACGGCATGATGCTGCTCATCGCCATCTTCTCCGTGATCGTGCTTCTCCTCTGCTGGCTCTGCTACAGCGGAGAAGAAAGAAGCTGAGTCTGCGACGCGGTCACGTTCAGTTCCCGCGCGCGGCGTCGACGTAGCCGTCGATGATCCCGTCGAAGCTACCGTTGGTGAAAAAGACCACGAGCCGGCGGCTTTTTCCACCCGCGAGAGTGCCGGCCTTGAGGGCCACCAGCAGCTCCGCGTTCGTGGCTGCAAACCGCGCCCTGATCCCCCTCGCCTCCAGCGCCGACGCCACCGTGGGCGGATCGAAACGTTCCGAAGCCGGTATCCGGTCGGCCCGGCTCACGGCGCCCAAGTAAACCTCGTCGGCCTGCGCGAGCGCCTCCTGGAAGGCGCCTTGCAGCGATTTGGTGCGTGACGTGTTGCTACGGGCCTCGAACACCGCCGTCAGCCGGGCGCCCGGATAACGAGCGCGCAACGACCGCAGAGTTTCGGCGATGGCCGTTGGGTGATGGCCGAAATCCTCGATCACCGTGACGCGTTCCCCGGTTAACCGGATTTCCTGGCGCCGTTTCACGCCCCGGAAGTCGGCGAGTGCGGAAAGCGCGAGCGACGTCGGACGCTCCGGGTGGAGCGCAAGCCCGGCCGCCGTCGCCGCCATCGCGGCGTTGCGAGCGTTGTACAGGCCGCCAAGGCCCCACCGCACCCGCGCCCACGGCTCGCCCCGCCACGTAAGCGAGAACGAAGCCCCCTCGGGCGATTCCGCGAAGCCCTCGATCCGCAAGTCATTCCCCTCGCCGACGCCGACCCGCACCACGCGCGTCCAACTCATCGGCCCGAGCGCGCGGAGGTTTTCATCGTCGCCGTTGAGCACGATCCAGCCGTTGCGCGGCACGATGCGGGAAAGATGCGCGAACGTTCGCTGCACGTCCGCGACGTCGCGGATGATATCGGCGTGGTCGAACGCGAGGTTGTTCAACACCGCGACATGCGGCGCATAATGGATGAACTTGCTGCGCTTGTCGAAGAAGGCGCTGTCGTATTCATCGCCCTCGATCACGAAGGGGTCGCCGGCGGCGCCAAGATGCGAGCCCGAGGGCGGATCCACGGGCACGCCGCCAATCAAAAACCCCGGGTCACGCCCTGCCGCGCGCAGAAGAAACGCCGTGAGCGCCGTCGTCGTCGTCTTCCCGTGGGTGCCGCAGATGACGAGGTTCCGGCGATGACGCAGCACGACATCGTGGAGGAACGCCGGCAACGAGGTGAACGCCACCGCGCGGGTGTCCAGCAACCACTCCACTTCCGGGTTGCCGCGGCTCATCGCATTGCCGACGACCACGAGATCCGGCGCGAGTACGGCCAGTCGCGCCGCGTCGTAGCCCTCGTGCAATTCGATCCCGGCGGCGGCGAGCACCGTGCTCATCGGCGGATAGACGCCGGTGTCGGCACCCGACACGGAGTGTCCCGCGGCGCGCGCGAGCAGCGCGGCGTTGCCCATGGCCGTCCCGCAAACCCCCATGAAGTAGATCCTCATCGTGAACCGCCGGAAGAAAGGGCACCGACGCACGGAAGGAAACAGGAATTCCGGCTTTTCATCCAATGGTCCGCCCGCAAGCCTTCTCGCGATTTTCTTCAAAAACGCCTGTTCCCCAAGCCAGTTGCGGGCGTCTCTATAACTCTGCCCCCCCACCCGTGAAGTCATCCCGCTGGACCAAAACCCTGCTCCGCACCGTCATCGTCCTCGTCGTTCTGGGCGGTCTCGGCTGGGGCGGCACCATCGTCTGGAAGGCCGTCAGCCCGACGCTCTTCGGCAACAAACGGGAGGAGGTGGTACCCGTCACCAAGGTCCGCACGGCCAACATCGCCGAGGAAATCGTGGCGGTCGGCCGCCTCCGCGCGGTTTTCTCCACCGATCTCCGCTCCGAGATCAACGGGCGCATCGTGAAGATCGCGGCCGTCGACGGCCAGAAGTTGAAGCGTGACCAGGAGATCCTCCGCCTCGACCAGCAGGACATCCTCACGCAGATCCAGGAAATGGAGCGCAGCATCGAGGCGGCGAAACTCCGCACCCAGCGCGCCCGCCGCGACTACGAGCGGCTGGTCGATCTTCAGCAGCGCGGGGTGGTAACCGCCAAGGACTTCGAGGACGCCCGTATCACCCTTTCGCTGAGCGAGAACGACGCGGCCATCGCGGAGGCACGGGCCGCCAATCTCC
>JAURJO010000038.1 GCA_030832235.1 Verrucomicrobiota bacterium | reverse complement strand
GCCGTAAGCGAGCGTCCCGCGCGGTGTCGCGTCACCGAGGAGCGTCGTGCGAAAAGCGCCGGCGGCCAGCAACGGATCACCCTCGGGCAACAGCACCGAACCGCCGGCGGCGAGCACCGCGCGCGCGATCGCCGCGAACGCGAGCGATGAAGGCTCGTCAACCGGACCAGCGGAAAGCAGCGCGAGGTTCAATGCGCCACGTGGCAAGGGGTCCGCCGCCGCGGGCGCCGTGGCGAGGCGTTCCTCGAACCACGCCTCCACGCGGCCCAGCGCGCGCTCGATGCCGCCGTCGAGCTGCACGCTCGCCCAGCCGAAACGCGCGGGGTCGACCCCGGCGGCGGAGAGATGGTGGCGCATGACGTCGTTGGGCACTTTCTCGCATCCGTGCTCCAGCAGGAGCGCGGCCGCCACGTTCGGATGCGTGAGGTAGCCGCGATAGGTGCGGTGCAGCAGCTGGTACATCGTTTCGCCGCCGAACCCGCATCCTTCGGTGTGCAGGAAGCCGAGGAAGCGCGAGAGCCCGGCGGCCTTGGCCAGCCCGCGGGCGTTCAGTCGCTCGGCCGCCAGACGGGCGATCTGCGTCGAGCAGAGGCTGGTCGGGAGAATCAACCCGAGACGCTCCGTCGCAACGCGACCGCCGCTCCCGGCAAGTAACCGCAGCGGCGGCAGCACCACCGGAGGCGCGTCCGCGCCGGTGACCACCGGCAGCGGAAGTCCGTCCGGGGCCACGCGCGCCCGCAATTCGGCGAGGCGCGAGGTGTCGGTCTGCCGCCAATTGCGCCACACCGAGACCTGCGCGTGACCGGCATGTTCGCCCCGCGTGCGGCGTCCGCCCGCGGTTTCCACCACCAACTCGAAGTACTCGGCGGCGAGCGCCTCCATCGGTTCGCCGTCAAGGTAGCGGCCGGCGTTGATGTCCATCTCATGCCGCAGCAGCTCGTGGCGGCGCGTGGTGGTGGTGACCTTGAGCGTCGGCACGAACGGAAAGTTCGTGATCGAGCCGTTGCCCGTGGCGAAGAGGATGAGGTTGCAGCCCGCGCCCACCTGACCGGCGATGCCCTCGAGGTCGTTGCCGGGTCCGTTCATGAACGTGAAACCAGGGTCCGCGAGGTCGCGCAAGGGCTGCGCGTACTCGATCAGGCTCTGGAGCGGCGTGCGGGGGTCCTTCTTGTGCACGGCGCCGAGCGATTTGAGCGCGATGTTGTAGAGCCCGCGGAAGCGGTTGCCGGCCGAGGGATTGCTCTCGGCGGTGAGTCCGTGCCACGCGAGTTTCTCCCGGAAGCGATCAAGCATCGCCGTGAACGCGCGCGCGGTCGCGAGGTCGCGCACGTGGGCCAGCATGTAGTCCTCGGCGCCCATCGATTCGTCGGTCTCCGTGAGCACGCCGGTCGCGCCATGCCGGATCGCCTCGTGCACCAGCGCGCCGGCCAGCGGGTTGCCCGAAACGCCCGAGAACGCGTCGGATCCGCCGCATTGCAGCGCGATCCGCAGCCCGGACAGCGGCTCCGCGGTGCGCGCGCACGCGGCCGCGGCGGGTAGCCAGCCGCGCACCAGCCGCTCACCCTCGGCGAGGCCCGCCGCCAGTCCGCGGCCGAGGCTCAGGAAGGCGTGCGGCACGTGATCGAGCGGATAGCGGTGCTCGCGCAGGAAGGCCTCGAGCCGGTGGTTGTTGAGCGGTTCCGGCCCTTGGTCGACCGCGAGCACCGCGGCGACGTTGGGGTGCACCATGAAACCGCCGAGGGCCCGCAGGACCTCGAGGCCGTTGTTGCCGTCCCCCGGCGCGCCGCCCTCGGTGTGCGCCACGGCCACGATGCCGTCGATGCCCGGGGTCACGCGCGCCAGCGGCTGGAGTCGCGCGGTGAGCTGCCGCGCGAAACTCGCCGCGCGCGACGACGTGCCCAGGATCACGACGAAGTTGCGCGTGCCCGTGCCGCGGTTGCCGGGCCGACGGTAGCCTTGGAACGTCCGCGTCGGCGACGCGCGCGGGACGGGAGGGGTCGGATGAATCCGAGATTCGTTGAGGCGGAACGGCTCCAGGCAGTCCTCGAAATTCGCCGTCTCGGGCAAACGCGCGCCGTCGATCCGGCGGACGGCCAGCGCCGCGAGCATGGCGGCGTTGGCGACGTAGTCGCCAGGAGCGATCGTGCGCGTCGCGCGCCCGAAAGGCAAACCCCACGAGAGTAACGACGCGCCGGCCGCGATCGGCGCCACGGCGAACCGGTGCCCCTCGAGCACGGTGTGCGGCAACGCCCGCGCGCCCGCCGGCAACGCGAGTTCCTCGCCGGCCTCGATCCGGCGGATCGCGATCGCGACATTATCCCCCGGCGCGGGCAGACGGCAGACGGCTTGAAGCGGCAACGGCACCCCCCGAGCAAAACTCCCAACCCCATCGGGCGCGAGTGCGCAGTCGGGGCCGGAAGCAGGCCATCCGCGACGACACCGTCGGTATTTAAATCGGAACCCCCGAACGTTCCTTCCTGGAGGAAACCGTACGATTTAGCCGCGGGCGCCCCCCGCGGATTTTACGACGATCGTCACGATAAACCCACGAAGCCCCGGGACCGAATTCGTATCGCTCCGATCCGCGGCGAACGGCCGCGGCCACACCGCACGTATTTCAATCCAAATCACCTCACGCACCTTCCTCACGAGGCCACCCCCTAAGGGGTCAGGGCGTTCAATGTTCAAAAACAAAACACCGAACGCCCTGACCCCTTACGGTCTCGAAACATTGAACGCCCTGACCCCATGGGGCCCCGCCCGCCCTGTCCCGGGTTCCACTCCAACCGCGCCCGGCTATCCCTTGAGTCCCTGCCGCACCATTGCCACGGCGATGGCGGCGAGGAGCATCGAGATGATCTTCGAGATCGCGCGCAGGCCGGTCGCGCCGATGCGGTGGGCGAAGACGTCGCTGTAGGCGAAGGCGAGGACCACCAGGGCAAGGTTCACAACCAGCGCGGCCAACGTGAGCAGCATGCCGTGCGTCTGCGTCAGGAGCAGCAGCGTCGCGATCAGCGCGGGGCCGGCGATCAGCGGCATGCCGAGCGGAACCACGCCGAAGTCATCGGAGAGCTTTTCCGGCTCGCCACCCGATTGGACAAGGTCGCGCGCGGCCAGGATGAACAGGATCAACCCGCCGGCCACCTGGAAGTCCGTGACCGATATACCCAGCGCGCGGAAGATGCTCGCGCCAAGGAAGAGAAAAAGCAGCGCCACGCCGCCGCCGGTCAGAGTCGCCTGCCGCGCGATACGCTGGCGCCTCTCGGCAGGGATCCCCTGCCCCAGCCCGAGGAAGATCGCGGCCAACCCCACGGGATCGATGGCGACAAAAAGCGGGATGAAGGCCTGCAGAAAACGGGAGAACGCGTCGGCCATGCGCCGAGCCTAGCCGCACCGGGCCACGCGGCAAGCAACGGGCCTGATTTCACCGCGGGCTTGCGCCGCCGCGGGCGCCGGTTCCCTTTTTGATCCATGGCCGAAAAGAAACGCCCCGCCCCCGCCGCCGCTGAACGACCGCCGCGTAGCAGCGCCGACCGCAAGTCCAACGCCGGCAGCACGCCAGAGCCCTGGGAGATGTGCGCCCGCCTCGAGTACGGCGGCGACCGCAGCTTCGCCTGGAGCGTGCGCGAGCAGGTGATCGACTCCGCGCCCGAGGACCGCGCCCGCGTCGAGGAGCAATTACTGAAGGCGCTCGCGCTGCCCGACTGCACCGAGGCCGGCCGCGCCTTCCTTTGCCAGATGCTCGCGCTGGTCGCCTCGGCGAAAAGCGTGCCCGCGCTGGCCGCCCTGCTGAAGGACGCCCGCTCGGCCGACGCCGCCCGCTACGCCGTGCAGCAGATCCCCGGGCCCGAGGCCGCCGCGGCGTTGCGCGACGCGCTCGGTTCACTCTCCGGCGTGCCGAAGGCCGGCGTGATCGGCAGCATCGCCCATCGCCGCGACACCACTGCTCGCGCAGTGCTCGCCGGTATCCGTGAAAACCCCTCCGAGGCCCCCGTCGTCCGCGAAGCCGCGGCCCGCGCCCTCGCCCACCTCTCCTGAGGCCCCCTCCCATGAATCTCTCCGCCCTTCCCCTCAGCCGCCGCCGATTCCTCCGCTCCTCCGGTCTCGCCACGGCGGCCGCCGCGGCCCCGCTCATCCTGCCCTCCGGCCTGCGCGGGCAGAACGCCCCCAGCCGCAAGATCACCGTCGGCATCGTCGGATCCGGCAACATCGCCGACAGCCATTACGGAGCCCTGCTGGGCGACGAGAACGTGCGCATCCTCGGCGTCTGTGACGTCGACCGCGAGCGCCGCGAGGAAGGCGCCGAGCGCGTCAACAAGGCCTACGGCAACAAGGATTGCCGCGCCCACGCCGACTTCCGCGAACTCAATCGCCGGACCGATATCGACACCGTGTTCGTGTGCACACCCGACCACTGGCACGCGCTGGTGGCGATCGACGCGATGCGCAACGGCAAGGACGTCTACATCGAGAAGCCGATGACCCTCACCATCGAGGAGGGCCGAGCCGTCGTGGCCGCGGCGCGCAAACACAACCGCGTCGCGCAGCACGGCACCCAACACCGCTCGATGAAGCGCTTCCACGACGTCGCGCAATTTGTGCGAAATGGCGGACTAGGAAAGGTCCACCGAATCGAGTGCTTCATCCCACCGAATAACCGCCACTGCGGAGCCACGTGGAAACCCGAGGCGGTGCCGGCGGGTCTCGACTGGGACATGTGGCTCGGGCCTTCGCCTTGGCGCCCGTACTCGTCGCTCGGCTGCCATTACAACTTCCGTTTCATCTCCGACGCCGCCTACGGCCAAGTCACGAACTGGGGCGCACACTACCTCGACATCGGCCAGTGGGCGATGGACGCCGACGCCGGCGGCCCGGTTTCGGTCGAAGGCCGCGGCGAGTTCCCGAGCTCGGGCCTGTTCACCAACGCAACGAAGGTCGATTTCACCGTGCGCTACGCGAACGGCGTGCCGATGCACTGCCGCACGCGCCACGACGGCGGCGGCACCTCGCGCTTTGTCGGCGAGCGCGGCTGGCTCGACATCGCACGCAACAAGATGAGCGCCTCCAGCCCCGACTTGCTCCGCGAGATGCAGGCGCCCGGCGGCAAAGTGCAGCTCGAGCTGAGCAATAACCACCACGACAACTTCTTCGCCTGCGTGCGTTCGCGCGGGAAACCGATCGCGGACGTCGAGATCGGCCATCGGACGACAACCGTGTGCAACCTGGGCCAAATCGCGATGGTGCTCGGCCGCCCCCTGAAATGGGACCCCGTGAAGGAAGAGTTTGTCGGCGACGACATGGCGAATCGCCTACGCGGCCGCGCCATGCGCTCGCCCTGGTCACTCGCCTGACCGCTGTCAACGGGGTCAGGGCGTTCAATGTTAACGCCCCCCTTCAAACGCCGAACGCCCTGACCCCATTTCTAAGGGGTCAGGGCGTTCGGTGTTTTTTTGCGAAGAATGGCGGGGATTAAATCGGCGAAGAGGTGGGCAAGGCGTTGCAAACCGGATTCTTAGAAAACCCAAAAGCTCGAATCAGCCCGAAGTCGTTCCCGGAGCACAGACGGAGCCAAGCCATCAAGACGGGAGATTTTGAAACAATGAACGCCCTGACCCCGTGGGGTGGGGTTACTCGATCCGACCTTCGTCGAAGTCCATCAGGTCGGGGACGCTCTTGATATCCTCGACCCGGTCGGCGCAGCCCATCGCGGTAAGCGCCTCGCGCAGGAAATCGCGGCCCGCGACGGTCATGCCCATCTGCACGTAGCGCCGGTTCCATTGCGGTGCGCGCGGATCAGCCGGCAGCACGGCGCGCAACCCGGCCTCGATCGCCGCGTCGTCAGGCGCGTCGAAGACGATCCGCTCGACGGCGTTGGGTTCGATCCCGAGATGCTGGCAAAGGAAACGGTCGCAGCCGCGCTTGTAGTTTTTGGCGTAGCTCGCGGGCAGCGCGCCGTGCGCCTTCACGTGACGACACTTCGCGAGGAACCGCGGCAGGTGAAGAAGGCCGGTGGCAGGATGCGGTAGGTAAGGCGACGGCAACGACGCGAGGATTTCACCGCTGGAACCGGGAATGGGCCGGGAGGGCATGACCGAAAAGGCACACCTGCAGCACCGGATCGCCAGCCGGAAAAGCGGATGAGGTAGGCGGATCATTTTTTTCCGCGAAACACCCGAAACGGCCCGGAACAGGAAATGCGCCGAACGCGCCCGGGGGCGGGTCACAACGAAATCCGTGGTGAAAGGATTGAGGCATTCACTCGGCGCTGTTTCACTCGGTCCGTTACCCCGATGGAAACCCCTGCCCGCCTGCCTTGGGTCGCTGCTGCCGTCGCGCCCGCCCTGATCGCCACCGTTTTCGCCGCCGAGGCCACCCGGCCCGCGCCCGCCACGCCGACCCCCGCCGAGGTGGTCGAGCTCAGCCCGTTCACCGTCGCGACCGACAAGGACACCGGATATTTCGCCGAAAACACCCTCGCCGGCAGCCGTCTCAACACCTCGCTGCGCGACACGGCCAGCTCGGTGTCGGTCTTCACCCGCGAGTTTCTCGACGACGTCGCCATCACCAGCCTGAGCGAGCTCGTGCAGTACTCGGTGAACTCCGAGATGAACACCAACGAGAACCAGGCCGGCTCGGGCCAGAACCCGATTGTCAACGCCCAGGCCCTCACCCCGCAGGTGCTCGTCCGCGGCCTCGCCGCGAGTCTCGGCATGGACTATTTCAACAGCATCACGCCGACGGACCCTTACCGCGTCGGACGCTACGAGGACACCCGCGGCCCCAACAGCATCCTCTTCGGCATCGGCGCGCCCGGCGGCATGCTCAACCAATCGTCGAAGGTCGCCGCCACGCAGAACGACACCGCCTCGATCCGCCACAGCGTGGGCTCATGGGACCGCCACCGCACGGAGCTCGACGCCAACAAGGTCATCCAGCGCGGCCGCCTCGCCGCTTCCCTCGCCGCCGTGCACCAGGAGAACGGCGGATGGCGGCAATTCGACTTCCAGGACAAGCGCCGCGTCTTCGGCTCGGTCACCTTCCGGCCCACCCGCACCCTCACCTTCACGGCGATGGGCGAGAGCGGCCGCGACATCAACGCCGTGATGCGCAACACGGTGGAGTCCGACCAAGTGCTGGCCTGGTACGACAACCTGCGCGCGAAGGGCGCCGATGCCGTCACCTTCACGCCCGGTACCCTAGCACCCACCGCCGCGCAGATCGCGCTGGGCGTCGTGAGCCGCGACGGCACGCGCACCGGCACCACCCGCCGCGTGACATTCATCGAGAACGACGGCGTCATCTTTGATTTCTCCGGCGCCTTCATCACCGGCAGCTACAACAACAACGCCGTGCGCGCGCCCGACGGCACGCCGGGTGTCACGTCCTCCACCCTCAAGGTCCACGATCCCGCGTTCTGGCCCTACGACATGAACGGCGCCGGTCCCGGCATGTACCGCGACCAAACGCTGCGGAACTACACGCTTTCCGCCGACTGGCAGCCCCGCCCCGACCTCGCGTTCAATTTCGCGCACAACTTCCAGAAAACCGAGGCGCGCGTGCACCTCATGACCGGCGAGGACCCCACGCTGCGCGGCGACGCGAACCGCACGCTCGGCGTCGGCGGCGCCGCCAACCCGTACGCCGGACGGCTCTACCTCGACGGCACGTGGCGGCGCGACGTCCACGCGGGCGACGTGCGCGAGACGCGCCTCGCCGTTTCGTACCGGCTCGAGCCGAAGTGGAAACCGCTCGGCCGGCACCGGCTCGCCGCGATGGTCTCCCGCAGCGCGCAGTTCGACGTCCGCGCCAACTCCTGGCTCGCGCTCGCCGGCCGGCCCTTCAGCTCGGTGCCGAACAATATCAACAACCGCGTGACGGTGCGAAACTACCTCACCGAGGGCAGCTACACGACCTATCGCGTCGGCGACTGGCGCAAGCTGCCTGACCGCATCCGTTTCCTGGGCGTCGACTACGGACTGGTGTTCGCCAACGAGGTTTGGGGCGCGAACAACAGCGGCGGCGAGCAGGAGTCGGATTCGGCGCTCGGCGTGGTGCAGAGCCACTTTTTCAACGACCGGCTCGTCACGACCGCCGGCTACCGGCGCGACCGGGTCGACATTTACGAGCTCGGCTTCCTCGACGACCCCAACATCGGCAACTACGTCGACCGCGACCGCAGCAAGGGCACCAAGACCGCCGCCACCGGTTACACCAGCGCGCTCGGCGCGGTTTGGCATTTCACCCAGCAGCTCTCGCTCATCGCCAACCGATCCTCGAACCAAGGTGTGCCATCGTTCACCCGGAAAACTTTCCCCGACGGCAATCTAGCGCCGGCGTCGAAGGGCACGGGCGAGGATTACGGCCTCGGGCTCGACCTGCTCGGCGGCCGCCTCAACGCGAAGGTCGTCTATTTCACCTCCTATGAGCAGGGCCGCATCACGACGACCGGCTTCGGCGGCGCCGCCGCGCGCAACACGCGCGTGATGGACGCGTTCGCCTCCGTGCTCGTGGGCGCCGGCCGGCCCTACATCGCATCGCAATGGGATCCGATCTATCGGCAGCTCACGCCGCCGGCCACCGCCGCCTCTTCGGACTTCGAGGCCGAGGGTTACGAGGCGCGTCTCACCGCGAATCTCACCCGCAACTGGCGCCTCGTCGCCAACTACTCGTACACCGACTCCATCCGCCGCAACGTAGCGAACGAGATCGCCGCGTGGTACGGACTGAAGTCCGAGAACGGACGCCTCTTGCAGGGCGTTTCCCAGGACGCCGCGGGGCGCTGGGTTGTGAACCGTTCGGCGTTCGAGCCGGGCGGAGCCGTCGTGAAATGGCTCGATCTCGGCGCGCTCCATCCGGAGGCCAACGTCTCGACGCTCACGTCCGGGACCTCCACGACGATCGCGCAGGAGGTTTACAACCTCATCGCGAACATGAACGACGACAAGGAGCAGGAGGAGCGCCGCTGGGGCGTCCGCCCGCACAAAATCAGTTTGTTCACCGCCTATGATTTCCGCGAGGGACGCCTGCGCGGGCTCACCGCGGGCGGCGGCTGGCGCTGGCGCAGCGCCAACGTCATCGGCGAGGACTCCCAGGGACGGGAGATCACCGGTCGCGTTATCACGGCGACCGACCTCATGCTGGCTTACGCGTTCAAGCTCCCCCGTGCGCCCGGCCGGCTGCGTCTGCAGCTCAACGTTTCGAACGTGCTCAATAACACCCGCATCATCCCGGTGCGCCTCGCCACCGGCGCCACCGCGCCCGACGGCTTCCTGCTGCCCGGCGGCCGCGGCGTCGCGTACGCGCGCTACGACCTTGTGGCCCCGCGCGAACTGCGCTTCACCACTACTTGGAACTACTAAACCCCGCCCGCGCGAAATATCCCCGTCGAGTTTACCTCCCGCCGGACCAACCTTACGTTACGACCATGAATTCCCTCCATCTCGCCCGTCTGCTCACCACAATCCTGCTTGCCGCCGCGTTCGCTCTTCCCGCCGCCGCCCGCGACCGCGCCGAGGAGAAGCGCGACGAGGTCCGGCGCATGCGTGACCAGGTGCTCGCCCAACTTTACGAGACGAATCCGGGCGCCAAGGCCGCCATCCGCGAAGCGGCCGGCTACGCGGTGTTCTCCAACGTCGGCGTCAACATGCTCTTCGCCAGTGTCGCCGGCGGCAGCGGGCTCGTCGTCGAGAGGGGCAGTCTGCGCGACTCCGAGACGTTCATGAACATGGGTTCCGCCGGCGTGGGCCTCGGCCTCGGCGTGAAGGATTTCCGGGTGATCTTCGTCTTCAGCGACCGCTCACGCCTGAAGGACTTCGTCGAGAAAGGCTGGGACTTCAGCGGCCAGGCCGACGCCGCCGCGAAGTCGGACGACAAGGGCGCCGCCGTCTCGGGCGCGGTTTCCGCGATTCCCGGCGTGACCATCTACCAGCTCACCAAGAACGGAGCCGCCCTGCAGGTCACGCTCCAGGGCACGAAGTACTGGAAGGACCGCGACCTGAATTGACGCACGGCCGCGCACGCCCGCACGCCGCCGCCGAACGGCTCGACGGTCCGCAGGCTGGAATGTAGCTCTCCCCTTACCCCGCCGGCCGCTGCCCGCACGCTGGCAACCCCACCCCGAACATGAAGAAGACCCCGACCCCGCCGGCGTGCACGCGCCGCCGTTTTCTTGCTCATGCCGCCGCTGTTGGCGCGATCGCCGGCGCACCCGCGTTCCTGCGCGGACGCGACCTCAACAGCCGACTCAACATCGCGTTCATCGGCGCCGGCGGCCGCGCGCGCGCCAATCTCGGCGAGCTCACCCGTCCCCCGGGCGGCGCACCGCGGAAGGCCGCCAAGGGCGCCGAGGTATTCTCCGGTCCGCAACCCGACGAGAACGTGACCGTGCTTTGCGACATCAACCGCCTCTCGCTCGACGCTGCCGGGAAGGATTTTCCGCAGGCCCGGCGCGTCACCGACTTCCGGAAGGTCTTCGACCACGCGAAGGAGTTCGATGCGGTCGTGGTCTCCACCGCCGAGCACACGCACGCCTTCGCCACCTACCTCGCGCTCACCCACGGCAAGCACGTCTACTGCGAGAAGCCGCTCGCCTATAACATCTGGGAGACCCGCCTCATCCGCGAAACGGCGGCGAAATACCCGCGGCTCTCCACCCAGATGGGCAACCAGGGCCACGCCTCCGCACAGCGCCGCCTCATCCGCGAGATCCTCGCCACCGGCGTCATCGGTCCCGTGCGCGAAGTGCACGTCTGGGCCGACCGCGCGTGGGGGCTGCAGGATGCGGCGTCGGCGGAGAAGTTCGACCGGCCGCACGGGTTTCACGAGGGCGTGCAGATCACGGGAAGATTCCCCGAGGCCATGACGCCGCCGCCGCACTTCGACTGGGACCTGTGGCTCGGGCCCGCGCCGGCGCGGCCTTACCACGCGACCTATTTCCCCGGCCCGCGCTGGTACCGCTGGTGGGATTTCGCGAACGGCACGATGAGCGACCTCGGCAGCCACGACAACGATGTGCCCTTCACGGTGCTCGACCTCTGGCGTACCGACGCTGCTGGACGCCGCGTGCTGGCGCCCGTCTCGGTCGAGTCGGTTTCGCCCAACGTGCCGGTCGCCCACCCCGAGCTCGCCCCGGCCACGATGCGCGCAACCTTCCAATTCGTCGCGACCGGCGCGCAGCCCGCGTTGAAGCTCGTCTGGCATCAGGGTGACAGTCGCCCACCCGGCTGGACGCCCGCGTGGGGCCGCCGCTCCAGCGTGTTCATGGGCGACCGCGGCATGCTGCTCGGAGACGGCAAGCTCCTGCCCGAGGAGAAATTCAAGGACTTCAAGGTGCCGGCGCCGACGCTGCCGCGCTCAACGGGCCACTGGGCCGAGTGGGTCCTGCACGCCAAGGGAGAAGGCCCCGTGCCCGGTTCGAACTTCCAGTACTCGGGCTGGACGACCGAGACCAATCACCTCGGCAACGTTGCCTACCGCACGGGTAAAAAGCTCGAATGGGACTACGCCAACCTGCGTGCGACGAACGCGCCCGAGGCCGCGCCCTTCATCCGTCGCCCGGCCTACCGCGCCGGCTGGCAAGGCATCCTTCCGGGTTGAACGCCATGCACCGCCGCGAATTTCTCGGAGGCGCCACCGCCACGGCCGCGCTCGCCGTCGTGCCGTCCCTTCCCGCCGCCGCCCCGACGCGCAAGCTGCGCAAGGCGATCATGTACTCCACCATCGGCGTGAAGGGCTCCGTGCTGGAGCGCTTCACCGCGATGAAGGCCGCCGGCTTTGAGGGCATCGAGCCGCTCGGCGCGATGAACCGCGAGGAGGTCGTCGCCGCGTTCAAGGCCACCGGACTCGGAGCCGCCAGCGTCTGCTGCCACATCCATTGGGTGAAGCCGCTCTCCGCGCCCGACGAACCCACGCGCCGCCTCGGTTTCGAGGGCCTGGAGCTCAGCCTCCAGGACGCCCACGCCTACGGCGCCGGCAGCGTGCTGCTCGTGCCCGGCGTCGCCCGCAACGGCGTGACGTATCAGGACTGCTGGGACCGCTCGATCGCCGAGATACGCCGCGCCATTCCGATCGCGCGCGACCTCGGCGTGCGCATCGCGATCGAGAACGTCGGCAACGACTTCATCAGCACCCCGCGCCAGGCGGTCGACTACCTCGACGCCATCAACAGCGAGTGGGTCGGCTGGCATTTCGACATCGGGAACGCCGGGCGCTACGGACCGGCGGAGGCCTGGATCGCCGCGCTCGGGAAACGGATCCTGCGCATCCACGTGAAGGACTTCACCTCGAAGCCGCCGCCCGCCGGCGCGCGTGCCGCCGATCGGCCGCGCCTGCTCGACGGCGAGACCAACTGGCCCGCGGTGATGCGCGCGCTCGACGCAGCCGGCTACGCCGGCTGGGCCATCACCGAGCAACCGGGCCCGCAGACCGCCGACGTCGCGACCGCGCGCGACATGACCGCCCGCCTCGACCGCATCTTCGCGCTCTGAGCCTCCGCCGGGAGAGATTGTAAGGTGCTAAGTGACGCAGGCGCGGTCCGCGGCGGGCGTTCCTTCGCGGGGCCTTCCTCCTTCGCCTGGCCTTCGGAGGACAAGACGGAGGACAAAACGGCGGTCACGGTTTCAGTATGGTCCGCGGCGAGCGGCCGCGGCTACACCAGGCTCTTCGACCGGATAGACGATCACGTCCTTCGTGTAGCTTGGCGTCCGATGTAGCCGAGGGCGGCGACCCGCCTTCGGCGGGTCCCCTCGGATCGTCGGACACGCCTTCCGCCATTTCCCCTCACTTCTTCTCGGCCCTTAATTTCCCCTCGCTTTCCGTCCTGCGTGATTCGGGCCAGCGTCGCATTTCTGGGCGGCCCGAGGTTCAATTTCGCTGCATTCGAACAGACTTTTCCGTCATACCAGCGCCACGGTCCGCGGCGAGCGGCCGCGACTACACCAGGCTCTTCGACCGGATAGACGAT
>JAURJO010000326.1 GCA_030832235.1 Verrucomicrobiota bacterium | reverse complement strand
GGCTTGCCAATCCGAGCGACCGCGCGACAGATCGCGCCGTGACCTTCGTGTTGTTACGGCGCCTCACCTTGCTCGCCTTGCTTGCGGGCCTCTTCGCCGGCTGCTCATCGGTGAACAGCCGGCAGGTGGTCGACCTCGGCCGTTTCCAGCGTTTCTACGTCGAACGCCGGCTCAACGAGAACAACCGCCTCGACGAGCTCATCGCCGCCGAACTCCGCGGCCGCGGCAAGACGGCGGCATCCGGCCCGCAGACCATGATGCCCGAGGACACGCAGGTGATCGTGACCTACGACGCGCGCTGGAACTGGGATTTCAAAACCTACCTGATCGAGCTGAACCTCGAGTTCCACACGGTCTATCCGTCGAAAAAACTCGCCGACGCCCAGTACTACCAGCCCTCGCTCACGCCGAAAGCCCCGCCCGAAGCCGTGCGCGAACTGGTCGGCCGCCTGTTCCGGAAATAAGCGACGACTTCACCGCGCCCGCGGCGTCGCCTCTCCCGGCGCGAGTCCGAGCGCCCAGAGGATGCCGCCGACGAGGTGGCGCTGGAAGACGCGCGCGTTGTCCGCGGAGTTTTTCCGACCAGCTTTGTCGGTGAATTCCGGATCCCACATGTCCTCGCGGTGGCCGAGCGAGGTGTAGAACACGCGTCCCTTCTGGAAAGTCCGGCACCACGAGACCGGGAAATGCCCGGCGGTGGCGCGACCGGCCTTGATGTCCTCGGCGTTCAGCCTGAGCTGCTCAAGTCGCAGCAGGTCGCGCACGCGGTTCCGCTCGTAGCTCTTGAACTGGTAGATCTCGTCGAACACGGGCCACTTGGCCGGCACCGGCGCGGCAGCGGCGTGCGCCGGATCGTCGTTGAGCACTTCGACGGCGACCTGCGGCCCATGAGTGCGGAACTCCCCGCCGATCATGTCGATGAAGGGCCGGAAGCCGTGAAAGGTGTCGGTCGCCGCGTGCACGCCGATGAACGCCTTGCCGCCCGCCACCCAGTCGATGAAGCCCTGCTTATCCGGCAGCGGCAGGTCACCCGTGGTGCTGGCGAACAGGACCGCGTCGTAGTTTCGCAGGTTCTCCGGGCTGAGCGCCCGCAACGCCGCCTCAATCCGCGGGTTCCAGGTATCGTTGAACGCTTTCTCGTCGGCGGCGAACTTCCGCAGCGCCGCCTGGTACGCGGGATCCTTTTCGCCGGCCGGACCCGGGCGCGGGCGCGCGGGGGGACGCGGCATGCCTTCCGGCTGACGCACGAAGTCCACCGCGAAACGACCATCCTCCTTCGCGAGCCGCGCCAGCACCGCCTCCGAGACCGGAATGCACGAATGACGAAAGCCGGTCGTCACTGTCACCACCAGCACGCGTTTCGGCGCGCTTTCGGCTGCGTGCAGCGCAAGCGGCGCCAGGAGAAACAGGGTGATCAGGGTACGGAGTAAGGCGCGGCGTGACTTCATGAGGTTGGGTATGTCGCGCTGATGACGTCCGCCCGCCCGGGGTGATGCACGAAAATTCCAAGGCGAACACGGTGCGACTATTGCACGGACTGTCAGACCGCTGCGCCCGTTGCGGCCGGCCTTGGCGCGGGCCGTAGTCGCCTCAGCCCAACCTGCGGAAACCCGAAGCATCGGTTCGCCGCCAACCCCGCCAGCTCATGAAAACAAAGTCCGTCCGTTCATTCCGCCGCCTTCTGTTCGTGGCGCTCACCTGCACAGGACTCGCCCGCGCCCAGACGGTCACGCAACCAGCCACCAACGCGTCCGCCTCCGGCGAGAAGGCCGTCGAGCTGTCGCCGTTCACGGTCAGCACGACCAAGGACACCGGTTATTTCGCCGAGAACACCCTCGCCGGCAGCCGGCTTAACACGAATCTGGCCGACCTCGCCGCCTCGATCACCGTCGTGACGAAGCAGCAGATGGAGGACACCGCGTCCCTCGATATCAACGACATCTTCCGCTACGAGGCGGGCACGGAGGGGTCGCAGACCTACTCTCCCGTGGTCACCGATCGCGGGACCGCAAAGGACACCCTCGCTGGCTACACGCTGGGTAACGACGGCGGGACCACGACCAACGCGCAATCGAATCGCGTCCGCGGCCTCGCCGCGCCCGACGCGGCTTTGAATTACTTCCCGACCAACAGCCGCATCCCGTTCGACGCCTACAACACGCAGTCGGTCGAGATCAGCCGCGGCCCCAACTCGCTGCTCTTCGGCCTCGGCTCACCCTCCGGCATCGTGAACCAGACCAGCGCGCAGGCCGTGCTGAACCGCAACCGCGGCTCCGTGCAGCTGCGCACTGACCACAACGGATCCTTCCGCAGTGCGCTCACGCTCAACCAGTCGCTGATCCGCGACCGTCTCGCGGTCTACGGGGCATTTCTCTACAACGACCAGCAATTCGAGCGGAAGCCGTCGCGCGACCTCACCCGTCGCGAATACGGCGCGATCACGTTCAAGCCGTTCCCCAAAACCGTCATCCGCGGCTTCGCCGAGGGCTTCCAGAACAAGGCCAACCGGCCGAACTTCATGAACCCCCGCGACCAGGTCACCCCGTGGCTTCAGGCCGGCCGGCCCGCCTACGACCCGACCACCCGCACGATCACGGTGCTCGACACCGGCCGCACCTTCGGTCCGTACGTCTCCACGAACCAGAGCCCGGGCTACAACGCCGCGGTCAACACGATCCTCGGCACCGGAGCGCTCACCAACACAGCCTCCCCGCTGTTCCTGCCGGGCATCCAGTTCGACGACGTGACCCGCCCGGTGCGCTACATCGACGGCGGTTCTTCGGTGCTTTTCTTCCAGCGTAATCCGGTGCTCTTCCCTCCGGCCCAGACAAACCCGGCCACGGCCACCCCCACGCCGGCCTCCCTCGGCTGGGCGCTCAACGATCCGCGCTACGCGATCTACGAGCGCTATTACGCGACCTCCACCAACTATCCGAACCCGACGGCGACCCTCAACGGCCGCACCTACACCTACGGCAGCTGGCAGTGGGCCGGCGTCACCAACAAGTCCATCTACGACTGGACGAAATATAACCACGCCCAGACCAACTTCGGCGACCTCCGCGCGGGTAATTACAACGTGGAGCTCGAGCAGCAGATCCTGCCCAACCTCCACTTCAGCGCGGGCTGGCTGCGGCAGGACATCGACGGAATCGAGAACTACACCATGTCGCAGCTCACCGGCGCGACCCTCCAGGTCGACGCCAACCTGAAGCTGATCGACGGCCGGCCCAACCCGTACTTCGGCCTGCCTTTCGTCACCGAGGGCACCGGCGGCGGCATCGACACGTTCTACTCTCCATCCACCGACGACAATTTCCGGGCCATGCTGGCCTACGACCTCGACCTGACCAAGCGCCGCGGCCTTTTGTCCTACCTCGGTCGCCATCGTCTGCTCGCCCTCTGGTCGAAGCAGGAAAGCAACCGCGCCGTCGAGCGCTGGCGCATGGGCTTCATGGACGGCGACGCCGAGGGCCGCCTACGTTACGTGCCTAACCTCTCCCTCCCCGGCACCGCCCTCTGGTCCGGCACCTCCACCAAGCGCAACTACTACCTCGCCAGCCCCGGTGGCACCCAGGCCCGCGTGAGCCAATCCGCCGGATTCTACGGCAACCAAGGCTGGAATCAGCCGCTCACCTCCTCCGTGCAGGTCTACGACTATAGCACCGGCCAGTTCAAAACCGTGTCCGTCACCGAGGCTACCGAGTTCTCCCAGGCCGGGAGCTTCAAGACCCAACGCGAGGTGAAGGGATGGAATCTGGCCGCGCAAAGCACGCTCTTCGCCGAAAAGGTCGTGGCCACCTTCGGTTGGCGTCACGACGACTACCGCGCCCGCGTCACGACTTCCGGCGCCGTCACCCGTCTCGACGGCAAAACGGTAACGACCGTCGAGCCGGCCATGACCAACGCCCAGCTCTTCGTGAACGGCGTCTCCGGCCGCGTGAACCGCGACCTCGTGATGAATCGCTGGAACCGCTGGGACATCCTCGAAGGCGACACCAAGTCCATGGGCGTCGCGTTCCGCCCCCTGAAGAACAACCTCTTCTTGATGAACTCCCGCGGCTCCTCGTTCGCGGAGTTCCTTCAGAGCGTCACGGCGTACTACAACAAGTCCGACAACTTCAACCCGCCCGCCACCTACCAGACCGACTACTTCGGCAACCCCCTGCCCAAGCCGACCGGCAAGACCAAGGACTTCGGCCTCGGGTTCAGCGCCCTGCAGAACAAACTCGTTGCCCGCGTGACGTGGTACGAGACCGAGAGCCAGAACGAGCGCACCTCGGCCGCCGGCACGCTGCTCACGCGCCTCGCCTACTCCGACACCACCACCGGCATTCCGTGGGCAAGCACGGTGCAGCGCATCCGCAACGGCATCGCCGCCGGCCGTACCCTCGCGCAGATCACCTCGGTCACGAACTGGAATTCCGACACCGTCAACCCGGTCAACGACCAGGCGAACCAGCAGAAGATCTGGGACCTGCTGAAGCTGCCCTATAATTACTACGCCGGTACCAGCGTCGGCGGAACGCAGGACAGCAAGGCGAAGGGCGTCGAACTTCAGCTCACGTACAACCCGACCCCCAATTGGACTCTCAAGCTGACCGCCGACAAACAGGAGACCACGTACCGCAACATCGCTCCGCAGTACGACGCCTGGCTCGCCACGCGGCTGCCCGTCTGGGAGTCGATGGCGGCTCCCGAGATTCCTGACTTCACCGACGCCAACGGCCGCCGCTTCTCACTGAAGAACTTCTGGACTGGCTACGGCTTCGCGAGCGTGGCCCAGGTCGAGAACACCGACGGTAACACCAGCCCGCAGGCCTACTTCAACAACGTCGTGCAATCCCAAGTGGGGCTGGCCAAAGCCCTCGAGGGCGTCTCGGCTCCGGCCCAACGCAAATACCACAGCGCCCTTATCACCAACTACCGGTTCTCCTCCGGCCGCCTGAAGGGCTTTTCCGTCGGCGGCGCCCAGCGCTGGGAATCAAAGGCCGCGGTGGGCTTCCTCGGCAAGGTCGGCGATCCCCGCACCGCTCCGACGGTCATCAACGTCGCGGATCCGACCAAGCCCGTGTACGATCAGGGCAATTTCTACACCGACGTGTGGGTCTCCTACAGCCGTCGAATCCTCAAGGAACGCTACGGGCTCAAAGTGCAGCTCAACGTGAACAACCTCACCGAGGGCGGCCGCCTGCTCCCCACCGCGGTCAATCTCGACGGCTCGCCCTGGGCGTTCCGCATCATCGATCCGCGGCAATTCGTGCTCACCACCACCCTCGAGTTCTGAACGGCCGCCTAAACCGGCAGTCACCTTCAAGCTCCCCTGCCCGGGGAGCTTTTTTGTGGCCACGCACCGGCCGGCCTTCGACATCTCCCGCATGGCGAACGTCCGCCTCCCCGTCTGGCTGCGCCCCGCCCTCCTCGCCGCCGCCGTAGTCATCGCCTACGCGCCCGCGCTCCGCGCGCCGTTTGTTTTCGACGATGACGCCGCGGTCGTCCGTAACCCGACGATCCGCGACTTCTGGTCATGGGAAATCTTCCGCCCGCCGGCCGACGGCGGCACCACCACCGGCCGGCCGCTGGTCAACGCTTCGTTCGCCCTTGACCACGCGCTGTGGGGGCTGAACCCGGCAGGATTCAGGGCCACCAACATCCTGATCCATCTCGCGGCGACGCTGACCCTTTTCCAATTGATGGGGGCGCTTCTCCGCGGCCCCGTCCTGGGGCCGCGCTTCAAATCCGGTGCCGAGGAGAGTGCGTTCCTCGCCGCGCTGCTCTGGAGTGTGCATCCGTTGCAGACGGAGTCCGTGACCTGCATCGCGCAGCGCACCGAGTGCCTGAGTGGTTTGTTTTACCTCGTCACGCTCCTCGCGGTCGTGCGCCACACACGGTGTGACGTATCACGCGACGCAGCCCGGAGGCGTTGGGCGGTCGTCGCGGTGGCCGCGTGCGCGGCAGGGATGGCGGTGAAGGAAACCATGGTCACGGCGCCCGTGGTCGCGCTGCTGCTCGACCGGACCTTTTTCGCGGGAACATTTCGCGCGGCGTGGCGGGACCGGCGGGGCCTCCACCTTGGGCTCGCGGCCGCTTGGCTGCTGCTCGGGGCTTTGCTGTGGAACACGGGCGGCGCCCGCGGCGCGGCGGCCGGCTTCGACCGCGGGGTCCCGGTCTGGAACTACCTCCTTACGCAGTGCGAGGCGCTCGCGCGCTACGCCCGGCTCACCCTTTGGCCGCACCCGCTGGCGCTCGATTACGGGACGGCCGTCGTCACCTCGACCACCAGGGTGATTCCGGAGGGATTGCTCATTCTGGCGTCGTTGGGTGCGACGGCCTGGGCGGTGGCGCGACGACCCGTCGCGGGTTTCGTTGGCGCCGCGTTCTTCCTCCTGCTGGCGCCCAGCTCCAGCTTCGTGCCGCTTGTGGCGCAGACGATCGCGGAACACCGGATGTACCTCGCTCTGGCCGCGCCGATCGCGGCAATCGTCCTCCTCTCGATGCGACTCGGTCGCAACCGCGGCTGGCTGCTCGGCGCCGCGGCGGTCGCGCTGACCGCCACGACAACGGCACGCAACCTCACCTATCGGGACCCGGTGGCCTTGTGGTCATCGAGTGTGGCGGCACGCCCCGGCAACGCGCGCGCCCACCACAACCTCGCGCTCGCGTTGCGCGACACTGGAAGAATCGGCGAGGCCCGTGAAACCCTCGCCCGCGCCATTGAACTTGATCCGGCCTACGCGCCTGCCCGCTACAGCCGGGGCGTGATGGAGCTGGCGGAAGGCCGTCTGGCCGAAGCCGAGCTGGATTTCTCGGTCGCATTGCGCATCGCGCCCGCGCATCCCGACGCCCGCCTCAACCTCGGGGTCACCCTCACTCGCGCCGGTCGCGCCGCGGAGGCGATGCCTCATTTCGAGGAAGCGCTGCGCCGGCGCCCGGGGGCGGATATTCATTTCAATCTCGGCGTCGCGCTCGCCGCCTTGAACCGGACCGTCGAGGCGGAGAAGCACCTCCACGCCGCACTCGCGCTTGAGCCGGAGCTCGCGGAGGCCCACGCGCAGCTCGGACGCCTGGCGGAACGAACCGGCAGAAATGAAGAGGCGAAGACGCAGTACGACCGCGCGCTCACCCTCAACCCCAACCATGCGGAGGCCCATCGCCGGCTTGGGCTGTTGGCCGCCCGCCGCGAGGACTTCGCCGCCGCAGAGCGCCACTTCACGGCGCTGGCGGTGATTCGTCCGGATGACGCCGACGCGCACGCCAATCTGGGAAACGTTCTGCTTCTCACCGGCCGGGCGAAGGAGGCCGCGGAACGGTTTGAAACCGCACTGCGGCTCAGGCCCGGCGACGAACGGCTGCGCGAAAGCCTCGC
>JAURJO010000325.1 GCA_030832235.1 Verrucomicrobiota bacterium | reverse complement strand
CTACATCCTCAAGCGCGGCGAGTACGACCAGCGCGGCGACGAGGTGCGGGCCGACACGCCCGCCGCCCTGCCCGCGTTCCCCGCCGATGAGCCGCGCAACCGCCTCGGCCTCGCCCGCTGGCTCACGCAACCCGACCACCCGCTGCTCGCCCGCGTGACCGTGAACCGCCTCTGGCAGGCCTGCTTCGGCCGCGGCCTCGTGAAGACGGCGGAGGATTTCGGCAGCCAGGGCGACCGCGGCGAGAACCCGGAACTGCTGGACTGGCTGGCCACGGAATTCGTCCGCACCGGCTGGGACGTGAAGGCCCTGCTGCGCGTGATCGTGACCTCGCACACCTACCGGCAACGCAGCTTCGCGCCGGGCGCGCTCATGGCGGACGACCCCGAGAACGCGCTGCTGGCGCGCGGTCCGCGGCACCGCCTGCCCGCCGAAATGATCCGCGACAACGCCCTCGCGGCGAGCGGCCTGCTCGTCGAGCGGATCGGCGGCCCGCCGGTCTTCACGTACGACCTGCCGGAGTCGTTCAAGCCCGCTCCCGCCGGCAAGGGCGAGCAACTCCACCGGCGCAGCGTCTACACCTTCTGGCGCCGCAACGGCCCGGCCCCGGTGCTGGAGGCTTTCGATATGCCGAAGCGCGTGGTCTGCGTTGCCCGCCGCGACACCACCAACACCCCCCTCCACGCCCTCGTGCTCCTCAACGGCAAACAATTCGTCGAGGCATCCCGCGTCCTAGCCGAGCAGCTGCTGCGAGAGCATGCCGGCAAAGGCGACGCGATGCTCGAAGCCGCCTTCGCGCGCCTCGCCTGCCGCGCGCCCGACGCCACCGAGCGCAGAATCGTCGCCCGGCTCCACGAAGAGCAGCTGGCGTGGTTCAACCGGAATCCCGGCGACGCCGACTGCCACCTCGAGATCGGAGACACGCCGCCCGACCGGCGTCTGCCCGCACCAGCGGTCGCGGCGCTGGCGGTTACGATCAACACCCTGATGAACCACGACGCCTTCGTGGTGAAACGCTGAACCGCCGCTGATGAATCCCGTGCCGCAACCGCCCGTCTGCATTGGAGGCGAGGCCTCGCACCTTTTGAGCCGCCGCGAGTGCTTGAACCGCTTCGCGCTCGGCTTGGGCGGCGTCGCCCTCGCCGGCCTGCTCAACTCCCGCGCCCGTGCCGATGGCGTAAAGGTGCCCGGCGTGCTCGGCCGCACCCACCTCGCGCCGCGCGCGAAACGCATCATTTATCTGTTCCAATCCGGAGGACCTTCGCAGCTCGACCTCTACGATCCGAAACCGCTGCTCAACCAGCGCCACGGCGAGCAGCTGCCCGACTCCGTGCGCGGCGGCCAACGCCTCACCGGGATGTCGGCCCACCAGAGCTCGATCCCGATCGCCGGCTCTCCCTTCGCGTTCACCCGCCACGGGCAAAGCGGCCACGCGTTCAGCGAAGTGCTGCCGCATATCAGCAAGGTGGCCGACGAGCTTTGCGTGATCCGCTCGATGCACACCGAGTCGATCAACCACGGCCCGGGAGTTACATTCATGCAGACCGGCTCGCAGATCCCGGGCCGCCCGAGCTTTGGAGCTTGGCTCGACTACGGCCTCGGCGCGGAGAACGAGAATCTGCCGTCGTTCGTGGTGCTGCTGACAAAGGACAAGAAGGGTCAGCCGCTGATGTCGCACCTCTGGGGCTCGGGTTTTCTGCCCGCGCGGCACCAAGGCGTGCGGTTCCGCTCGGGTGGCGACCCCGTGCTGTACCTTGGTAATCCGGCGGGCATCTCGGCGGGGAACCGCCGCCTCGCCCTCGACCGTCTGCGCGAACTGCACGCGCACCAGTACGCCGGCACACCCGACGCGGAGATCTCCACGCGCATTTCCAACTACGAGATGGCGTTCCGGCTGCAGACCAGCGTGCCGGAGGTAACCGACCTGAAGGACGAGCCCGCGCACGTGGTGGATTCCTACGGACCCGACGCGCGCACGCCCGGCAGCTACGCCTACAATTGCCTACTCGCGCGACGCCTCGCCGAGCGCGGCGTGCGGTTCATCCAGCTCTACCATCAGGACTGGGATCACCACAGCGGACTGCCCGGCGCGCTGCGCCGCGAAACCCAGCAGACCGACCAGCCCTCCGCCGCGCTCGTGGCGGACCTCAAGGCCCGAGGCATGCTCGACGACACCCTCGTCGTCTGGGGCGGCGAGTTCGGACGCACCAACTACTGCCAAGGCATCATGACGGCGGGAACCTTCGGGCGGGACCACCACCCGCGCTGCTTTTCCATCTGGATGGCGGGCGGAGGCGTGAAGCGCGGCATCGTGCACGGTGAGACCGACGAGTACGGCTACAACGTCGCGCGCGACCCAGTGCACATCCACGACCTGCATGCGACGATCCTGCACCTTTTCGGGATCGACCACGAGCAGCTCACCTACCGATTCCAAGGCCGGCGCTACCGCCTAACCGACGTTCACGGCCATGTGGTGAACGCAATACTCGCCTGAGGCGCAAACGCGCCAGCCGCCTCATCTCCAAACCGCCGCGAGCTGCCTCAAAGATCGAACGACGCCGTGAGGATGAACTGCCGCGGGTCGACGATGCGGTAGGCGAAGGGAGCGCCGTCCGGATTTACCGCCACCGCCTGCAGGCGGCCGTCCTCGAACGCGTTGCGCACGTTGAGCTGCAACCGGGTGCGAACGCGGTCGGAGAAGAGTTTCAACCCGTAGCCGGCGCTCAGGTCGACGTAGTAGCGCGCCTGGTCATAAACCGGCTTGTCCTTGTCGAGAGCGCGCACGATGCCGTCGGCGTCCGGCGCCGCGCCGCGGAAACCGATCGCGGCCTTATCCTCCCAGCGAACGGCTCCGCCGAGGCTCAGGCCTTTCACGCGGCCTTCGGAGAACGTGTAGTTGGCGAGCGAGTTGAAGCGCCATTCACGCACCTGGGAACGCGGCTTACCCTGGTTCGCGATGGCTAGTTTCAGCGGCGCCGAGACATTTCCCGTGTAGAAGTCGCGCGGTACGCCGCCACTGCCGATGCGCGAGGTCCACCACTCGACGCCGGCGTCATCCTTCGCCGCCATCCAGTACGGCATGCGCTGATTGATGTACTCCTGCACGCGCGGGGAAATATTCGTGTCGATCGACTTCTGCTGGGCTCCCGCAAGCTTGAAACGCCAGTTGCGGTTCGGGTTGTAGTTCAACTCCACCTCGAGGCCCCTCGCCTCGATGTCGGATGTCTCGGTGATGCTCTTGCCGACCAAGGTATCGAGGAAGCCGTCCGGCAGCCCCATGATCTTCGCGACCGCGGCCGACGTCTGCGCCGCGGTGGGCACCACGCCCTGCGTGGTGAAACGGGCGTTGGCGAGGAGCGTCGCCCAGGTCTCGAAGTTGAACGAGTCGTTGCCGTTGCCGCTGCGGCCCGTGTCCATGCGGATCGCGCGCGTGGCCACAATGCCGGCGTCGCCGTTGCGGGCGTTGACCTGGAAATTCTCGTAACGGTTCACTCGCAGGAAGAGCCGGTTGTCGAGGAACGAGAGCGCCACGCCGTAGTCTTTGCCGCGCCCGGTCGGGTTAGGCAGGACCTCGCCGAGCAGGTTGTACTGGGTCACGGCGGGCTGGAAGCTGTCGGACTTGTTGAAGTGCACCGCGGCTCCGCGGAATACCTGCCCGAGGAATCGTCCTGCCGTGTCACCCCCGTCCGCAGCGCGCCGGATGAACGCGAGGTCGCGGAACGGCCGCACCACCGCGCCGCCGGTCTTCGTGCGACCCGACTTCTCCAGCCACGGACCCCAGACACGCAGCGGTGAGTAGTCGAGCAGACCGGTATTGGAGTCGACGACCGCGCCATTCGAGTCGCGGCTGCGGTTCTTGTCGGTGCGCAGTCCGAACGTCGTGACGATGGCGCCATCGAGAAAGAAATTCTGCGTGGTCGCCGACTGGGTGCGGATCTCGCGACGCGTGCGATTGGAGGGCGTGACGCCCGCTTCGCCGATGGTGGCGGGCTCATTGACCCACTGATTGGTCAGCGCGTTGAACCAGGTCAGGTTGTAGCGGCCACCCAAACCGTAGACGGCGGGCGGAGCGTAATCGATATTCTGCCCGTCCGCATCGCCCACGTAGTATTTGTAGTAGGCGCGCGCGGCGGTGACGCCGGTGCGGTTCTGGAGGTTGATCCAGGTGTGATCGGACAGGACGGCGTCGCGGTAGCGCAGCGTCGAAGTGCCGATGCGGCGCGCCTCGCCGTGCGCGGCGAAACGCTGCTGGCCGACCCACCCCAGCCAGCGGGGCAGGTTCGACGGCGTGAACTGGTAGGCGATATCGATCGCCTGTGTGTCGTTGAGCGTGGGCCGCTGGAAAAGCGTCGGCTCGGAAGCGGCGACGTACGGCCGCTTGAGATAGGGATTGGCGCGGCCATCCAGGAGCTTCTCGTTGGGATCGACGTAGAGCACCGCGCTCGTGCCGCCGATGAAGTTGCGGCTATAGTTGTCGTAATCCTCCTTGAACCAGCCGCCGCGCACGGCGAGCAGGTTCGTCGGCGTCTGCACGAGGAAGTGCTCCACCTCGACCTGGTAGATGTCAGCCTTGTCCCGATTGTAGTTCGGAGCGACGAAGTTGACCGACCGCCAGTCGTAGAGGGACCGGTCGGTAACACTCGCCATCACGTAAAGCGGGAACAACGAACCGCGAAGCCGCTGGAGATCGGTGCCGCTCTCGAGGAAGCGGAGGTTGGTGTTGGGATTGTCGGGGGTCGCGATGCCCGCGAAGGTCCCGGTGGTCGGCACGGAACCAGTGCGGTTGACGCTCCAGAACTGGATGCCGCCGTTGTCGACATAGATGCTCGGCCGGTTGTAGAACCCGGTGCCCTGCGCGAACAGGCCGATGGGCAGGCTACCGTCGAGCGACTGCGGATACGGGCCGAATTTCGCACCGTTGGCGTAAGTGACAATCTGCGTGATCGGATCCCATGTTGGGCTGCCGACGGCTTTCCAATACGAGACGGCGTCGCGCGGGGTGACGGAGTTGGGGCGGCGCGCGTAATTATGGTAAGACTCGTAGCTGGCGCGGACGGTCGTGTTAGGGAGCGGACGATAGGTCATCGCGATCTGCCCGCGTCGGCTGATGTCCGCGGAGGGCTTTCGCTCGTAGCCCTTGGACTCGTAGGCGCCCGAAACGCGGGCGGCGAGGGTTTTGCCGAGTAGCGGCCGGTTGACATCGAACGTCGTGCGGTAGCCGCCGAAACTGTCGGCGCGCACCGACGCCGACGCGAACGCCCGCGTGAGGTTGGCCTGCGAACGGATGAGGTTCACGGTGCCCGAGGTGTTGCCGAGGCCGAAGATGTTGGAGTTCGGGCCGCGGCTGATCTCGACCGCGTCGATGTTATACGTGTCGACGGGGATGGCGCTGTTGCTGGCGAAATTGCCGACCGCCATGTTGGCGGAGTCGATGCCGCGGATGCGGTTGGCCGTCTGCGGGCTGGCCTGGACGCTGTCGTTGACGCCGCCGTTCCGGTCGACCGTGAACGAGGTGAAGGTGCCAGTTCCCTCGGTGTTGGCCTCGTAGAGAAAGATGTCGTTCAGATCGACCGCCGCGGTGTCGAGCAGCTGCTGTTTGGTGACGACCGTGATGGAGGCGCCGAGGTCCTCGATCTTTGAGTTAAGCCGTGTGCCGGAAAGCGTGTTGGCCGCGAGGTAGCCGCGGTCGGCCGCGGCGGAAACCTGGAACGGGGAAAGCTCCACCACCTCGCCGGGCGCGGCGGCGGTCACGGGGGCCTTGGCCGCACGCGCCTCGTCCGCTTGGAGCACAGCCACTTCATCGGGATCGAGGCGACCGTTGCCGTTGCGGTCGTAGCGGGCGAGCTGCGCCGGCGTGGGAGTGGCCGGGGCGGTGGATTGCGCGCGGGCGGGAATGGCGCACGCGAATGCTAGAGGAAGAGAGAGCAGTCGGAACAAACGCGGGAACATGAATGGAAATGGGTTTGGGGCGGACCGAGAGGACCGCGGTTCTAGTTCACAACAGTTAATCAACGGGGAACGGAATTAAAAACGGTGAGCAGGCCTGACAGTCGGAAAGCGTTTCAGGGTCACCGGCATCCTCAATCACGCCGGTCGCGGGCATCTGATCCGCCAGCCGCCTTGCCTCCCGTGCGCCCCCGGCCGCCGGAAGAGGGAAAGGGTTCGGGCGGCGGCACCTCGACCGGTAATGGGTCGGCGCAGAGTTCGAGGATCTCGATCGCGCTCAGGCCGGACTGCGCCGCCCCGTTGGTGGAGAGCCGCGCGGCCTCGTCGATCGGGTTCAGCACCAAGGGACCGGCGACGCGGGTCGTGACGACCGGTCCTCCCCCGAAACGCAGGAGCGAGGACGTCGCGACCTTGGCGTAAACGGGATTGCGAGTCTTCCAATACGCGTAGGCCGCGAGGCGCGGCGTACCCTGGCTCTGGCGTCCTTGCTCGCCGACGTAGCGGCCTTCCGAATCCTCGGTTCCGGTCTCGCGGTCGCGCTGCAACACTTCGGCCGGCGCGCTGCCGAGGCGGCAGTACTGCAGCCACATCCGCTGCCAACCCGCATGATCCAGAATCTCGTTCAGTTCGAAGACGACTTGGGATCCGGCCTGGATCGTGGCGAGGTTGTAGGAGCCAACCTCGTCCGAAACCTGGAAGAGTTTCCCCGTCGCGGGGTCGTAACCGAAGACGAGGTTCTTTCCTGATTTGATCCAGTGCGGCATCACCTGCAGCGATTCCACGCCGGCCAGGATCTTGTCACGCCACTTGGTTTCCCCGGTACGCTCCCATTCCGTCATCCAATTGCTGACGTAGGCGAACCAGTCGGGTCCCGCCCGCACCCGCGCCGGGTGTTTGCGCTCGGCATCGGTTATCGGCTGCGCGAGCCGCATGGGGTCGAGCGTCAGCGCCGTGCGGTCGGCGTCGACCACGTCGCGCATGAGGTCGCCGGTGCGTTCGTCGGTGGTCAGGTAGTAATACGGACGCTTCAGTCCGGCCATGCTGATGCGCACCTCTTTGGCGCCGCAGCCCCAGTGCCGCACGTTGTGCCGCGAACCTAGCCCGGCCAGCGACCCCAGATGATAGCAATCCACCTCGCTCGTGTGGCGCGTCATCGCCTCGGCCATCCGGAAAATGTCCGCCCTACCTGTGCGCAGGAAGCTGAACCAAAGCCAGAGGTCCGTCCCGAGCTCGGTGTTGTCCCACGCCATCCCACCGAGGTCGTAGTTCCAGACGTGACGCTCGCGGTCGTAGGAATGCATCACATCCCCGAAATCCCAGAAGCCATACCAACGCTGCTGCTCCACCTGGCGCTGGTAGTGGGCGAGGGTCGACTCCAGCTGGTCTTCGACCGCCTTCCGGAACGGCGTGCTCTTGTCGGGCAGGCTCCAGATTCCAAGCGCGCGCACTGCGTGCAGATGACGCGGATTGGCCACCAGCAGCGGCTGGGCCGCCCCGACGCGGGCCTGCGCGACCGTCTCCTCGCGCGCGGGCACTCCGGCACCCGGGAAAAGCGTGACCTCGCTGGTGCGGGCCACTCCGACCGGCGTGCTGAGCCCCGGCTGCACGTCCTCGTAGACCGCGTCGAGACCGTGCGCGCGGGTGTCGTAATGCCGCATGTCCATCGCCGGGCCCTCGGGCGACCAGAGCCAGGCCCGCAACGTCGCTTCACCGGTCGTAGCGCCTGTGACCTCGAGCGAGCCGGGAAACGATTGCCAGAAATTCTTCACGCTCACCGCGAGCCCGCCGCTCGTGTCGCCGACGAACGCCAGGCCGCCCGCCCGTCGCCCCGCCCCGCCGGGAATCCAAGCACTCTGCGGGTTGGTCCGCTTCACCAGCGTGAAACCGTCGGCCGAGGTTTGCGTGAGCCTGAAGGCATCCCATGTCGCCCAGTCCGCGAGGAGCGATTGGCCCTGCGGCGAATACTCCGCTCGGTTTGGCACGCGCTTACCCTGCAATTGCGCGGGGTACACGTTGCCGGAGCCGTCGGGATGATTCACGACACGCCCACCCCGGCCCACCATCGGTTGCACCGGCTCCGCCCACAGACCACCGTCCTCGCCCGCGAACCGCACGTGCCGGTTCTGCATCTCCTCGCGCAGCGGCACGGCGAACTCCAAACCGAGGCCGCGCACGAAGTCCTTCTGCTCGTCTCCGTCGTAAATGATCGTGTGCACCAAACGCACCGCCTCACGTCCCGCGTAGAAGTAGAGACGCACCACAAACGGCAGCCACTCGCGTGACCCGGCCGCCGCTCGATGCATCCCCTCGATCTTCAGCACAGCCCGCACCGGCCCTTCCTGCTCGACCGTCAGCCGCGCGGTGCGGCCGATGAACTTTTCCCGCACCGGAGTCTCTTCCGCCGTGCCATCCGGACCTCGCTGCAGCACGCAAACGAGCCGTCCGCCGCGCGCCACCTCCCGCCCGCCCACCGAGATCGAGTCGATCAGGTCGCCGCCCCAATTCGTCACCCGCAACCGCAAAACCCCCGTGTCGACCTCCACGCCGGTGTCGCTGCGTCGCACACGCACAACCGGACCGGCTGGGGCGTCGGCGACGCCGGGCGCCACTTGAAAAGGGCCCGCTTTTCCCGGTCCCGTCACGGTCGCGAATCCAACCCATTTCAAAGACCCGTCCGGCCAATAGGCCAGCGGCCAGCTCTGCACGGGCAGCACCTCGCCCGAGGGTCCGCGCAGCGTGAAGCCCTCGCCCCGCTTCACCGTCCCGCGCGGCCAGGGCACGCCCCAACTCAGGCCCGTCGCCGCCGCCGGCGGCTCGCCCCCGAGCCAATCCAGCGCGACGGATTCCGCGGCGCGGACAAACGAGGAAATAGAAAGAAAGAGGTAGAACGGGATCAGGGAGCGAGCACGTGGGATAGGCATGGGAAGATAGGCGTTCGAACGCTGGGGGCAGTCGTCGGAGGCAAGACGAAGCGAAGTGATCCGCGGTGGCGCCACAGGCGACTTTGAGCGCGGCTTCCACACGGACAGTCAGAGCCTTGCCGCGGAGATCATCGGAACTCAAAGCAAGACTACCCTGCATTGCAGATCCGCCGAGGGCTCCCGGGGGATCAACCACTACCCGGAGGATGAAAGTACTGGCGAAGCGCAGGCCGGATAACGACTTCCCGGTGAAGCAGCGGCCCAAGGAGAACGGGTATATCGGTCTCAATCAGGTCCGCGCCTCGACCAAGAAGCGCCCGGTAGGCTGGCTCGAGCGATCCGATGTCGCCCCCTTCGCGCCCCAGCACCTGACGGTCGAGGTTGCGGGAAGTGCCGACGATGCAGCGCGCACCATGGCGACGGATGTAGTCGTAGATGGCGGGATCCGTCGGAGGCTCGTGACCGACGAACGCGATGACGTTCCGCCATGGCACTCCGAGGGAGTCGAACTCTTCCGCCTTGGCCCGTGTTCCGATGAACACCTCCATCATGAGATCGGGGTTGAAACGGTGTACCGCCACGACGTCCCGGAAGTTCCCGACGATCAGCATGACGTGACCCTCGGCGCGATGTCGCGTGACCACCTTGGCGCGGTCGAGCGCGCTTACGTCCTTCTGGTCGAGGATCAAGATGGTCTTGCCGCGAGCCCACTCGATCACCTCGTCGAGCGTGGGAACACGATGTCCAGTCACCTTTCCTTCGGGATCCTTGAGCCAAAGTTCGCGAACTTCCCGCAGTGTGGCGTCGACCAACCGCCCCTTTCCGGTCGTCGTCCGCTCAAGGCCGGGGTCGTGGTGAACTACAATGGCTCCGTCCCGCGTGTAGCGGGGATCAATCTCCAGGATCGCGTAGGTGGAGCCCAAGGTGCGTTCAAACGTCGCAATGCAATTCTCCGGGTAGTCCCGCCAAGCGCCCCCGCGGTGGGCGCTCACGAAGGGCAGCGGTCCGCTCCCCTCCCCCAGGATCTCCTGCAGGCCCCGGGAAGATCCGGGATCAATCCGGTGCAAGCGCGACGGAGCGGCCCCCTCGCCGTGGGCGATGCCGAAGATCAGCAGGAATGCGGCGCATCGTGCCCAAGCTCGGAGTGTCATTCCCGTACGTCCGGATTTCATCACCGCGCCGAGAATTCCCTCGGCACCGGGTCTTCGGCAAGAGGGATCGACCGCGCGGATTCACGGCTGCGCCGGACCGAAAAGTCCGGAAGACAAATTGCGCCTTCCCCTCGGCACAATTCCCTCGCTTGAATCCCCGACCATTTTACCCGACGCGATGCCCAACAAGCCGTCCTCCCCCCCCGTCACATCCTCCCCCGCCATCCGGAACTTCCGGAAGCTGATGGCCGCCAACCGCAGTGAGATCGCGGTGCGCATCTTCCGCGCCGGCACGGAACTGAATCTCCGCACGGTCGCCGTGTTTGCCCAGGAAGACCGGCTCTGCATCCACCGCTACAAGGCGGACGAAGCCTATCAGGTCGGCGCCGGCAAGGGTCCCGTCGCCGCATACCTCGACATCGAAAGCATCGTCGCGGTGGCGAAGGAAAAGGGGGTCGACGCCATCCATCCTGGCTACGGATTTCTCTCCGAGAACGCCGAGTTCGCGCGCGCCTGCTCCCGCGCCGGCATCACGTTCGTCGGTCCGCGGCCGGAGCTGCTCGACATGATGGGCGACAAGACGGCGGCGCGTGCGCTGGCGCAGCGCATCAACGTCCCCACCCTGCCCGGCACGGAAAATCCGATCACCGACCGCGAGGAGGCCCTGCGCACCGCGAAGGCGATCGGCTTCCCGCTCATCATCAAAGCCGCCTTCGGTGGCGGCGGCCGCGGTATGCGCGTTGTCCACCGCGCCGGTGACCTCGCCAATCTCCTCGACGAGGCGCAGGCCGAGGCCGGCCGCGCGTTCGGCAACCCCGCGGTCTTCCTCGAGAAGTACATTCCTCGCGCCAAGCACATCGAGGTGCAGGTGCTTGGGGACCAGCACGGCAACGTCATCCATCTCCACGAACGCGACTGCTCCATCCAGCGTCGCCACCAGAAGGTCGTCGAAGTGGCGCCTTCGTTCGGCCTGCCGGAAAAAGTCGTCAACGAGCTCTGCGACGCCGCCGCCCGCATCGCCCGTGAAATCCGTTACGACAACGCGGGCACGGTGGAATTCCTCTACGACCTCGACCACCATGAGTGGTTCTTCATCGAGATGAACCCGCGCATCCAGGTGGAGCACACGGTCACGGAGGTCATCACCGGCCTCGACCTCGTGCGCGCCCAGATCCTCATCGCGCAGGGCCATTCGTTGCACTCCGACGAGGTCGGGATGCCGCGCCAGGCCGATATCCCGCGCAACGGCTACGCCATCCAATGCCGGATCACGACCGAGGACCCCGAGAATAAGTTCATGCCCGACTACGGCCGCATCATCGCCTACCGCTCCCCCGGCGGATTCGGCGTGCGGCTGGACGGCGGCATGGGCTACGCCGGCGCCGTCATCACCCCGTTCTACGACTCGATGCTCGTGAAGAGTATCACCAGCGGGCAGACCTACGATATCGCGCTGCGCCGCGCGCTGCGCACGTTGAGCGAATTCCGCATCCGCGGGGTGAAGACCAACATCCCGTTCCTCGAGAACGTCATCGCCCACCCACAGTTCCGCTCGGGTCAGGCCACCACGACGCTCATCGACACGACGCCGGAACTTTTCGCCTTCAAGCCCCGCCGCGACCGCGCGACCAAACTGTTGACGTTCCTCGGCAACGTCATCGTCAACGGCAACCCCCACGCCAAAGGCTACCGCCCCGACAAGCCGCTGCCCGCCGCCCCGGTGCCCGCCGCCAACCACCAGATCGCGCCCGCACCCGGCACGCGCCAACTCCTCCTCGAACTCGGCGCACGCGACTTCGCCCGCTGGACCGCGCGCCAGAAGCGCCTGCTCGTCACGGACACCACCTGGCGCGACGCCCACCAGTCGCTCATGGCGACGCGCGTGCGCGGCTTCGACATGCTCGCCGTGGCCGATTCCCTCGCGCGACGCGCGCCCAACCTGTACTCGCTCGAGATGTGGGGCGGCGCGACGTTCGACACCGCGATGCGCTTCCTCAACGAGGACCCGTGGGAGCGCCTGCGCCAGCTCCGCGCCCGCGTGCCCAACATCTGTTTCCAGATGCTGTTCCGCGGCGCCAACGCCGTCGGCTACACGAACTACCCCGACAACGTCGTAGCCGGCTTCGTGAAGCACGCCGCGGCCAGCGGCATGGATATCTTCCGGGTCTTCGACTCGCTCAATTACCTGCCCAACCTGCGGGTCGCGATGGAGGCGGTGAATGACACCCACGGCGTCTGCGAGGCCGCCGTCTGCTACACGGGCGACATCCTCGACGACCGCCGCGACAAGTTCTCCCTAAAGTACTATGTCCGGCTCGCCAGGGAGCTGGAGAAGATGGGCGCGCACGTGCTCGCCATCAAGGACATGGCCGGTCTCTGCCGGCCCTACGCCGCGCAGAAGCTGGTCAAGGCGCTCAAGGAGGCGGTCGACTTGCCAATCCACTTCCACACGCACGACACCAGCGGTATCGCCGCCGCCAGCGTGCTCCGCGCGGCTGACGCCGGTGTCGACATCGTCGACCTCGCACTCGCCGCCATGAGCGGCAGCACGTCGCAGCCAAATCTGAACTCCATCGTGGCCGCGCTGCGCAACACGCCCCGCGACACGCAGCTCGACCTCGAGGCGCTCAACGAGTTCTCCGATTACTGGGAGGTCGCCCGCGATTACTACCGCCCGTTCGACACGGCGCCGCGCAGCGGTTCGGCCGAGGTCTACCTGCACGAGATGCCGGGTGGCCAGTACACCAATCTCAAGGAGCAAGCGGCCTCGATGGGCGTCGCCCACCGCTGGCCCGAGATCGCTCGCGCCTATGCCGAGGTCAACCAACTGCTCGGCGACATCGTGAAGGTGACGCCCAGCTCGAAGGTCGTGGGCGACATGGCGCTCTTCCTCTTCAGCCGCGGCATCCGCCCGGCCGATGTCGTCAACCTCGAGCCCGGCTCGGTGCCGTTTCACGAGAGTGTCATCGATATGATGCAGGGCGGGCTCGGCTGGCCCGAGGGAGGCTGGCCCGAGCGCGTCTCCCTCGTCGTGCTGGGTGAAAAGCGTCACCGCGAGGCACGCGCGAAGTACGAGGCCGCAGGCAAAAGGAAACGTGGCGCCGGCGCGTTCGCCCTCGACCTCGACAAGGTCCGCGGCGAGCTCGCCGAGAAACTTCGCCGACCCGCGACCGATGACGACGTTTACTCGCACCTGATGTACCCGCAGGTGTTCGCCGACTTCGCGAAACACTCCGCCGCCTACGGCGATGTGTCCGTGCTTCCCACCCCCGCGTTCTTCTACGGTCTTAAGCCCGGCGAGGAGATTTCCGTCAGCATCGAGGAGGGCAAGGTCCTCATCATTCGACTCATCTCGGTTGGCCAGCCTGACAAGGACGGCCGCCGCGCCATCAGCTACGAGCTGAACGGTATCGCCCGCGAGACCTACATCGTCGACAAATCGATCTCGCCGAAGTCGAAGGCTCGGCCCAAGGCCGACCTCGCCGACCCGCGCCAGGTCGCCGCCCCGATTCCCGGCCTCATCGCCCAGCTCTCCGTCTCGGTGGGCACGAAGGTCGCGAAGGGCGACAAGCTCCTGATGATGGAGGCGATGAAGATGCAAAACACGGTTTACGCGCCGGTCGATGGCGTGGTGGCCGAGCTGCATGTCGCGCTGGGCGACACCGTCGAGTCCAAGGACCTGCTGCTGGTTGTGAAGCCGGCGTCGTGAGCGCCACCGGAGGGCGGGCCGGCTTGAGTTCGCGGCGCGCCGGCCCAACGTTTCCTGCGGAATGACCCACCAACGGCTCAGGCTGCCGGGCGACTTCGAGCGGGAGACGACCGCGCCGACCGTATGGCTGGTAAGCGCTCTCGCCGGTGTATTCGTCATCCAGTTCGCCCTTGAGCTGGCTTCCGGCGGGACCAACGGCGGGCTGGCGGATGGACTTGCCCTCTCCACGGGAGCCTTGAGGGAAGGTCGCTGGTGGACGCTGTTCACGTTCTGGCTCGTGCACAGCACGGCCAACATCTTCCACGTGGGCTTGGTGATCGGGGGACTCGTGCTTCTGGGCCGCGAGTTGCGCGACCAAGTGGCCCCCAAGGCGATGCTCAGCGTATTCGGTCTCGGTTTGCTCGGGGGAGCGCTCTGGTGGATGGCGGCCAACTGGACCCGGAGCGGTGAACTCCTCGGCGCGACGGCGGGAGTATACGCGTTGCTCGTCCTCGCCGCGCGGCTCTCCCCGGAACGCGAACTGCGCTTTCTGCTGCTCTTCCTCTTTCCCGCGACCCT
>JAURJO010000324.1 GCA_030832235.1 Verrucomicrobiota bacterium | reverse complement strand
GTTCCTGCGTTCGATCGGTTTGTCCGTGCACACAACCGAGGGCGCGCGACAACAGGGTTGGCCCCGCCTCCACGTCGCCTGCGATTTCCACCGCCCCGCGCGTTTCGGGGAAACGCTGCGCGTCGCGCTTCGCGTCCAGGAGATCCGTACCCATAGCCTCACGTACGGGTTCTGGATCTTCGGCCCATCCTCCGGCCCGACCGCGCCAGTCGCCTCGGGCCGCTGCGCGATTGTTCACGTCTCCCTGGACACGGCTACGCGCGAGATCCGCAAGGCGCCCGTGCCGACGGCGCTACGCGCCGCGCTTGAGCGCGAACCCACCGTCGAACTTCCTGGCGCCTGAACTTTCCGTTCCGCACTCCCACCCTTCATCACCACGACCATGCAATGGCTTAATTACGTTCTCCTCACCGTCGCCTCCTGGGGCCTTTACGGCGTCTTCCTGCACAGCGGCCAGATGGCCATGAATGATCCCGTGCTGGGACGCTACAAGGCGTTCCTCTTTGTCGGCATCGCCTACTTCATCTTCGCCGTGCTCGCGCCGCTCGTGCTGCTGAAAACCAACGGCTCCGACTTCAGCTTTCCGGCCAAAGGCGTCTGGATCTCCCTGATCGCCGGCACGCTCGGGGCCGTCGGCGCCTTCGGCATACTTCTCGCCTTCGGCGCCAAGGGAAACCCGCAGGTCGTGATGTCGATCGTCTTCGCCGGTGCGCCCATCGTGAACGCCGTCGTGGCCACGTGGATGCACCCGCCGAAGGACGGATTCGCCGGAGTGCCCTGGCAGTTTTTCCTCGGAATCGTGATGGCCGCAACGGGCGGCTGCCTCGTGAGCCTCTATCGTCCGGCACCCGCGCCGAAAGCCGCCGCCAAGGCGCCCGCGACCCCTGCTCCGGCCAGCCGAGGGGTGAATTGAGCCGGCACGTCGCGAGGCGGAATGGCTTCGCGGCCTGAGCCGACCGACAGGAGCAAACGGAAGTAACGGAGCAGGCGGGGCCACGCCGACCGCCGTGGCGGTCGGAGAGTGAGGCGGGTTAGCCACGGGAGATCCCACCGAGCGGCGGTATCAAATCAGGAGGCAGCCTTTTCGTTCCGAAGCTCACCAAATGATCCGCGGCTTCAGCCGCGGCGGGCGGCCGCGACTACACGGAACGTCTTTCGTTCGGGATTACCGAAAGGACTTTCTTCAAGAAACGTGTGCGGTGTAGCCGAGGGCGCCTCCCTCGGATCGTCGGAGATTCCTTCGGCCAATTCTGCATCACTCCGTCTCGCTTTCCCTCATCACCCCCACCGCGGGTTAGCACTTACGGTCCTGCGGTTACGGCGGGACCGCGCCGGGTTACACGCTGCTTCGCGGTCTGATCCCCCGATTCGGGTACGTCGCGCCGTTGGCGCTCGGTCGCACGCCCGCCGGAGTCGATCGATGATCCCGCTCCGCTTCAGTGACTCCGCGCCGTCGTTTCCCTCCGGCCACCGCCCCGCGGCCGGCGCGCACCTCATCACGTTGCACGCCGGCCGTCGCGGCGCGCCGCTAAATTCCATCCACCTCGCCTCCGAGTTTCACGCGGCCGTTCACCTGCTTGCACTCGAGGGCTGGTGGCGCGTCCGCTGCGCCCTTCTGCTTCCGCACACCGCCCAGCTCGTCGCCACACTCGACGCAAAGACCGGACCGGCCGAGGCCGCGGAAGAACTGAAGCGCCGTCTCGCACCCTGCCTGCTTCGTGCGCGGCAGGCTTGGGCTCCGCGGCACGAGTGCCGTTTTCTCGCCGGGCCCGCCGAGATCGCGGAGACGCTCCGCGCCCTTTACCTTGAGCCCGGCCGCGCGGGTCTCTGCGCGGAGGGTGACGCCTGGCCGGGCTATCTCGGCGCGGACGAAGACCGCGGGTGGCTCGATTCAGCGATCACCCGCCCGGTTCCGGACCAATCTGCGTCGGGTGGCGGTCGCTTCATTTAACGCCGAACGGCGGCGAGCTTGGCGCGGTGAACGCCCCCCGGCAGCGTTTCGCGACGCATGCCGGATCACGACCCGTCGCCTACCTGGGAATCACCCGCCACCTGCCGTCCGGAGTGCGGCGCCTGCTGCATCGCGCCGTCCATCACATCGCCGATTCCCGGGATGCCTCATGGCAAACCAGCGGGTATCCCTTGCGTGCAATTGCTGTCCGACTTCCGCTGCGCGCTTTTCGGAAAACCCGAACGCCCCGCCTTCTGCGTCGGCCTGCGCCCCACCGAATCCATGTGCGGCGCCAACCGCGACGACGCCCTGGCGCGCCTCACCCACCTGGAGTGGGCCACGCGGCCTCGATCGGAAATGACGCCTGACCCGTAGGGTCGTGACGGGAACACCAGCGTGGCTCGCCATGCGCGAAAGGGGCTCGAAACTGCACGCAGCTGAAGAGAATAACCCACTGGAAAAACACGCGCGAGGCAAAGTACACCGCTTTCATCCGACCCACGGGATCACGAACGAAGGGCTTTTTAAGCGACCTGATTCTCGACCCCGATTCGCTCCAACCGAAGCCAGGAGCGGGCGATGCTGCATTTACTCCGTCTTCCCGGTTCCGCCTCCGATGTACTTGCTGGGCTCGGGCTCGTC
>JAURJO010000323.1 GCA_030832235.1 Verrucomicrobiota bacterium | reverse complement strand
TTCGTAGATCCCTCGTCGCTGCCAGTCCGTTCCCACCATTGGGTTTCGAAATCATCACTTAAGCCAAACGCTCAGCCAACGACTCACCAGAAACTGTCATCTAACGCTGTCTCTATCGAACGGGGGGTGACGGTGTGGCTGTCGGAACGGTAAGCAAGGGAAATCTCAAGGAGCCCCGGCGGCGGTTTGACCGAGGCGGACCCACCACCAAGGCCCTCATCAAACGGGTTGCGGCCTTCAGGAGGCCCGGTTTGTTGGCCCGATGCGCTCCCGGTCGTTCCCCGCCCTTGCGATCTCCCTGCTCACCTCGGCCCTGGCCGCCCAACCCGCCACCGAGGAAACCCGACTGCTACGCTTCCCGGCAACCGACGGCACTTCCGTCGTCTTCAGTTACGCGGGGCAGCTTTACACCGCACCGCTCACCGGCGGCACGGCCCGCCGGCTGACCGACGGGCCCGGGTACGCGATTTTTCCGCGTTTCTCGGCCGACGGCGCCCACCTCGCCTTTACCGCCCAATATGACGGCAATACCGAGGTCTACGTCATGCCCGCGGCCGGCGGCATCCCCAAGCGACTGACCACCTCGGCTACCCTGGACCGCGACGACCTCGCGGACCGCATGGGGCCCAACAACATCGTGATGACCTGGCGCAACACGGCGCCCGAGATCGTCTTCCGCTCCCGCTGGCGCTCGTTCA
This sequence comes from Verrucomicrobiota bacterium, assembly GCA_030832235.1. Classification (GTDB taxonomy): domain Bacteria; phylum Verrucomicrobiota; class Verrucomicrobiia; order Opitutales; family Opitutaceae; genus ER46. The sequence continues at coordinate 14,630 of JAURJO010000323.1, read as the reverse complement.
ACCCGTTCATCGGCGAACTTTACTCCGTGGGCCTCGCCGGCGACGTCCCCACTCAACTTCCGGTGCCCCGCGGCGGCTTCATCAGCTTTTCGCCCGACGACAAGCGCTTCGCCTACAACCGCATCTTCCGGGAGTTCCGCACGTGGAAACAGTACCGCGGCGGCATGGCGGATGACATCTGGATCTTCGATCCCGCCACCGGCGTCACCGAGAACATCACCAACCATCCGGCCCAGGACATTTTTCCGATGTGGGCGCCCAACGGCAAAATCTACTTCGTCTCGGAGCGTACCCCGCGGGCCAACGTTTTCAGCTACGACCTCGCCTCAAAGCAGACCCGCCAAGTGACCGAGTTCTCCGATTACGACGTGAAGTTCCCGTCGATCGGTAAAGGCGCGATCGTCTTCGAGCAGGCCGGCCGCATCTGGAAACTCGACCTCGCCACGGAGCGCGCACAGGCGATCGCCATTGCGGTGCGCGAGGACCTCCCTGCCCTCCGGCCTGGGATCCAGAATGTCTCCAAATTCGTCAACTTGGTCCGCCCTTCCCCCGACGGCCAGCGCGCGGTCGTGGTCGCCCGCGGAGACATTTTCACGGTCCCGGCGAAGGAAGGCCCCGTCCGCAACCTCACTCAGACCTCCGGCTCACATGAGCGGGCCGCATCGTGGTCTCCCGACGGCCGCTGGATCGCCTTCATCTCCGACGCTTCCGGCGAGAATGAGCTCTACATCCAGGCCCAAGACGGCCGCAGCCCGGCCGAAAAGCTCACTTCCGGCGCCGCCACCTACTATTACACGCCCGCGTGGTCGCCTGATTCGAAGAAACTTCTCTGGTCCGACCGCGCCCAGCGGCTGCGGGTGATCGATGTCGCCTCCAAGGAAGTCACCACCATCGATGAGAATCCAGATGGCCCGATCATGCAGTATGCGTGGTCGCCCGACTCCCAATGGGTTACCTGGACCCGCAACGAGCGCGGCACCCTCACCAAGGTCATGCTACACGGCCTCGCCGACAAAAAGACGATCGCGGTCACCGACGGCTGGTACGAGGCCACCGCGCCCGCCTTCAGCAACGACGGCAAGTGGCTCCTGTTCGCCTCCGCCCGCGACTACCGCCCGATCTACTCCGACACCGAGTGGAACCACGCCTACAAGGACATGGAGCGGGTGTACCTCGTTGCGCTGGCCAAGGACACCCCCTCGCCCTTCGCGCCGAAAAGCGACGAAGTGACGATCGCCAAGGACGAAACGGCCAAAGCCGATGGCGAAAAGAAGAGTGGCGAGGAGAAGAAGAACGCTGACGACGCGCCGGCCGGCAAAGCCGAGGCACGCAAGCCCGAGGCGAAGGTCGTAGTGAAGGTGGATGCCGAGGGCCTGTCCGGCCGCTTGATCGGCCTGCCCATCACGCCTTCCAACTACAGCAACCTGCGTCTGGTTGGCGACCGGGTCTATTACCGCCGGGTGCCCAGCGGGGCAGTCGGCGGCGGGGGCGGCGGCGAAGGCTTCGGCGGCGGCAGCAACTCACGGGCGGTGATCGCGACCTACGACCTGAAGGCGAAACGCGAGACCGAGCTCGGCAACTTCGAGACCTTTGAGATCACGGCCAACGGGAAAAAGGTCCTCGTTTCCTCGGGCCGCGACTACTCGTTCATCGACCTGCCCACCGCGAAGGTGGAGCTGAAGCCCGACGCGAAACTCAACCTCGCCAACCTCTCCGCACGCGTCGATCGCCGCTCCGAGTGGGCGCAGATTCTGGACGAGAGCTGGCGCCAGATGCGCGACTTCTTCTACGACCCGAACATGCACGGCGTGGACTGGCCGGCGCAGCGGGAAAAGTACCGCGCCCTGCTCCCGCACGTGGCGACCCGCAACGACCTCACCTACGTGATCGGTGAGATGGTCTCGGAGCTTCATGCCGGCCACGCGTACGTGGGCGGCGGCGACCGCGATAGCGCCCCGCGCCTCAAGCTCGGCCTGCTGGGCGCGCAAGTGTCGCGCGACCCGGCGAGCCGCGCCTACCGCATCGACCGCATCCTCCGCGGCGAAAACTGGCAGACGAAAACCCGCTCACCCCTCACCGAGCTCGGCGTGAACGTCAGCGCCGGTGACTACATCCTCGCGGTCGACGGCAAGCGCACCGCGAACCTCGACAACCTTTACAACGCTTTCGTCGGGACCGCCGGTCAGCAGGTGGTGCTGCGGGTGAACTCGCGTCCCGTCGAGGAGGGCGCGCGCGACGTCACCGTGGTGCCGATCGCCGACGAGGCCCCGCTCTATTACGAAAACTGGGTGCAGGGAAACATCGACCAAGTCGCGGCGAAGACCGGCGGCAAGGTCGGCTACCTCCACATTCCCGACATGGGCCCGGAAGGTCTCAACGAGTTCGTGCGCCGTTTCTACCCGCAGCTCAACCGCCAGGCGCTCATTATCGACGTGCGCGGCAACGGCGGCGGCAACGTCTCCCCGCAGATCATCGAGCGCCTCCGCCGCGAGCTCGCCATGGTGAGCGTCCGCCGCGGCGGCACGCCTTCCACCAACCCGTCGCAGACGCTTCTCGGACCCAAGGTCACGCTCCTCAACGAATACTCCGCCTCCGACGGCGACCTCTTCCCCTACCGTTTCCGCGAGCACGGCCTCGGCAAGCTCATCGGCAAGCGCTCTTGGGGCGGCGTGGTCGGCATCAGCAACTCCCTGCCGTTCATCGACGGCGGCGAGCTGCGCAAGCCGGAGTTCGCCCCGTACTCCAAGGACGGACGCAACTGGATCATCGAGGGTCAGGGCGTAGACCCCGACATCGTCGTGGACAACGACCCCGCCCGCGAATTCCGCGGTGAGGACCAGCAACTCGACAAGGCGATCGAGGTGATCCTCGAGGAACTGAAGACGAAGGGCCAGAACCTGCCGCCCCCGCCACCGGGACCGATCAAACGCTGAAAGCGGCGCCTTCAGACTTGCTGACCTGACGAATCCCGTGATCGCCGCTCAAGCGGTCACGAGATCGATCACCGCCGGATGGACGAGCCGCTCGAAGTCGGCGTAGGCCATCGTGACTGTCTCCGTGTGGGATCCGGCGTTGAACGTGATGTCGCGCTCGTGCGTCAGCCCGGCGGTCACGTGGACCTTCAACCCGTACAGCGGGCCCAGCGGTGGCATCGCCCCGACCTCGCAATCCGGGAAGTACTCCTGCATCTCCCGCTCGGTCGCGAGCTTCACGTTCTCGTTCTCCAGCATTTCCCGGAGTTCGTGGATCAGGATCCGGCGGTTGGCGGGTAAAACCAGCATCGTCGGGACGTCGTCGACCTTGATCACGACCGTTTTGGCGAAGCTGCGGGTGGCGACGTGAGCCGACACCGCGACCTCCGCGGCCGTGAACGCGGGCGAGTGACGGGTGGTCACGTATTTCACCCCGTGCTCATCGAGGTAGTGGAACAACCGGTTGGCAGCCATACATCCTCCTTGGTCGAACTTTCGCGTCGCGCACGGGCGACCGGAACCGCCAGCCGCGACGCGACGCCGGCGTTTCCGGGAACACCTCAGCTTACGCGCCTCCGCCGTGAAGTAAAACGGCCCGGGCGGATCCTCGCGTCACTTCCCCCGCAGCGCGTCGAGCACGATACCGGGGGTGAGAAGTTCGGGGAGAATGACCGGCTCCTCGCGGCCGGGTTTCCAGATCACATTGAAGGGGACGGCGGAGCGCTGGAAGCGCGCGAGCTCGGCAGTGATGCGGGGGTCCTTGTTGGTCCAGTCCGCGCGGAGAGTCGCGATGCGGTTTTCGGCGAAGTACCGCAGCACCTCGTCGGATGCGAAGACGATCTTCTTGTTCGTCTGGCAGGTGGCGCACCAGCGGGCGGTGAAGTCCACGTAGATGACGCGCCCCTCAGCGCGGAGCTTCGCCACCGCCTCGGGGCTCCAGGCATCCCACACCGCGGCCGGGGGCTGTCCGGACGCCGGTGTGGCGGTTGCGTTCACGGGTCGCGGCCAGCCGAGCCAAAGGCCCGCGGCGCCGACCACGACCAAACCGACGACCCCGAAACGGGCGCGCCCCGCGGAGGCGCCGGGCGCGTTCCAGCGGCCGTAGATCCACACCGCGAGCGCGATCACGGGGAGACTGAGCAGCGTCCAGAGGAAGCCTTCCTCACTGGTCTGCGCCGCGAGCACCCAGACGAGGTAGCCCACCGTGCCATAGAGCGGGAAGGCCATGAACTGCTTGAAGGTCTCCATCCACGCGCCGGGCCGGGGCAGCACCTTCACCGCGTCGGGAAAGATCGAGAGCGTCAGGTACGGCGTGGAAAGCCCGACCGCGATCGAGGTGAAAATCGCGAACGACTCCAAAGGCGGCACCGCGAGCGCCGCGCCGAGCGCCGGTGCGAGGAATGGCGCGCTGCAAGGCGTCGCCACCACCGTCGCCAGCACACCCGTGAAGAAGGAGCCCGCGTAGCCCGATTTCATCTGCAGCTCACCGCCCACCGCCGTCGCCGAAAGGCCGAACTCGAAGACACCGCTCATGTTCATGCCGAACACCAGCAGCAGCACCGCCAGCCCGTAGACAAACGGCGCCGACTGCAGCTGGAAGCCCCAGCCGAGCTGATCACCGCCGGCCCGCAGCACCGCCAGCGCTCCGGCGAGCAGCCAGAACGAGGCCAGCACGCCGCCGGTGAAAACCAGACCGTGCGCAACGATCCGGCCGCGCTGGTGACCCGCTTGATTCACGAAACCGAGGATCTTGATTCCCAGCACCGGGAACACGCAGGGCATGAGGTTCAGGATCAGGCCACCGAGGAACGCGAGCAGCAGCGTGCCCGCCAGCGAACCCGCCGCAGCGGCCGGCGCCGCGTTGCTTGGCGTGGGAGTCACCGGCGCCTTGGCCGCGGATGCCGCCTGCACCGCGGCGAAGGCAACATCCACCCCCAAACCGGGCAGCGTGCCGTCGGCCTTCCAGCCGTTCGCGGCCGTCACCACACCGACCAGGCGCTTTGCATCCGCCGGCGCGGAGGCATCCGCCTTTAGCTTCAACGTGTAGACCCCACCCTCCGTCGAAAGCACCTGCGGCAAATCGTAGGCCACCAGTCCGTCGGCCGCGAAGAAATGGAGCGCACCCGGCTCGTGCGCCGGCGCCGCCCCGGCGGCGGAACGGATCGTTAGCGTAACATCGGTGCCGGCCCGCACGGCCGAAGCAGTCCATGCCGCATCCGGGCGCGGCATCCTCGCCAGCACCGCTCCGATCCGCGTGCCCCACTCCGGCGCGGGAGCCGGCGCTTCCGCCGCCACGGGTAACGAAAGCGACACTTCGGCGTTCCCGGGGATGCAGACGTCCTCGCACATCAGCCAGTCGGCCGTCGCCTTCAATTCGACGCGGGTTCCCGGCTTCAGATCGGCCGGCGGCGTGATCATGACGGGCAGCAGCAGGTCGTCCTCGTAGCCGTTGCCGACCACGTTGCCCTTCTTGTCGCGCAACACCATCGGCGCGGGCCACAGAATCTCACCGGTTTTCCAACCCGCGGGAAGTTTCCAAGCCAGCGAAGTCGCGAGGCCGGTTCCGGGATTGATCCAGTAGGTGTGCCAGTGCTCCTTGTGCTGCAGCCGGAGCGCCACCGCAAACGGACGTCCCGGTTGAACCGACGCCTCCGCCGCGACGAGCGACGCGCGCACCTGCGTCTGCGCCGCGCCGGGAACGGCCGACGCGAGCGCGACCAGCAGGACGCCGAAAAGAGCGGTGAGGCGGAGAGTCATGGCGGGAATTCAGCAGGTGAAGCGATCCGGCGCAAATCCGGGCGCGCACCCGCCAGGACGCGCAGGTACGACGGAAGTTCGCCGCGATCCGTCAAAATTCCGGCGGCTCTTCGCTCAGGCGAAAGCCGCTCGCATCTCGTCCAGATGCCGAGGCACCGCCGTCGCGGGGTCCTCCTTGCCCTCGTACTCCAGCGCGACCCAGCCTTGGTAGCCGCCGTCCCGCAGAAGAAGGGCGAACTTCTTGAAATCCGCCGCCTGCCGCGCGCCACCGGCCGGCTGCACCTCGGACTTGAACTGCACGTTCACCGAATAGGGCACGCACTCAGCGAAGTCCCGGTAGGGATCGGCGGTCCGGAAATTACCGGAGTCGAGGTTGATCCCGATCCATGGGCTCTTCACCGCCTTCACCATCGGCAGCAGCGTCGCCGCGCTGCCGATCGAGTCGTGATTCTCCAGTCCGAGGAAGATCCCTTTCTTACCCGCGTAATCGCAACACTCCTCCAGTGCGCTGATCACGAGCTTGTCGGCCTCGTCGCGCGGAATCTCCTTCGTCACACCCGCAAACACACGGATGTGCGGCGCGCCAAGGGCGGCGGCGCGGTCGATCCATTGCTTGGTGAGCGCGATCTCGGCGTCGCGCTTCGCGCCCTTCGGGTGGGAAAAATTATTACCGATCGCCGTGCCGCTGATTGCCACGCCGCGCAGGAACGCGTGGCGCCGCAGCTTGATCATGTAGGCCTCGGTCTCCTCGGCGAAAAAATAGGTCGTAGGCTCGGCGTCGCAGCCGTGCGCCGCGCAGTAATCGATGAAACGGAACATGTCGGTCGCCTTGCCCGCCGGCACCTTGGTGTTCGGCTTGCCGCGCATGATCGGAAACGTGTCACGGAACGAATACGCGGCGAGGCTGAGCCGGAGCACGGGCTTGCCCGTGCGGCCGAGCGGGTTGGGCACGGCGGCCCGGAGGGACGCTGGCGCGGCGATCGCGGCGAGACCGGCGGCGGCGCCCGCCTTCAGGAATTCACGACGGGGAAACGAGATCATGGGAGTCATGGGGAAGACCGGACTCAACCACACCGTCGCGCACCGGCAACGGATTTCCCGGCGCAACGGCGAAACCGCGCCCTCGCTTCGTTCACTCCTGCTTCGGTCGCTTGCCCTTTTTGCCCCCGACGCCACCCGGCGGAGGACCGCGCCGCAGAAAACTTGGATCGGGCGTGCCGTGCCAGAAGCGCGGGATAAAGGGAAACCCGTCGGTGAGCACGTAGTGATAGGTGCCGCCGGGAAACTCCGGCGTGGGACCGGTGCGGCCGTTGCAGGCGTCGAGATCCCCCGTTCCAGAGACGAACTCCCAGTCGCGCACGTAAGCACCGTCGTGCGCCCCGCCGGGGCCGCCGTCGCGCTGCCCCGCTTTCAACCGGTAGCTTGGTAAGGCGCGCCTCAAGGCGCCCGATGGATTTGTGGGGTCGGCGGGAATCCACGGGCCATAAATCGGAAAACCATCCGCCGCCCAGCCGAGGAGCACCATCCGCGGCTGCCCGCCCGTGAGTGTCTCCAGCAACGCCGCCGGCAATCCATGGTAATGATACGCCCCGGTCGGCTGCACGTGCCCGTGCTCGCGATCCAGCCCGAGGTTCCGTCCCCCGCCCAGCGCCTCGTATTGCCAGCCGCTCGCACGATCGTCCTGCCACCACTCCGCCGCACCGGGGTCGAGCACCACGCCGTTCACCGCCACGCCGAACGGGCTCATCCCGAGCGGCGTCGGCGCCTTCGCCGCCTCGGGCAGGAGCGGCACGCGGAACTCATGCCGCTGCGGCGAGATGCGGTTCGGATTCCCTCGGCCGGGGAAACGTCCGGTCGCGTGATCGGGGATGCCATTGGCGCGGATGACTCGAACTCCGCTCTCAACCGTGATGCTGACCTGCGGCGCCTCGCCGGTCCACTCGATCGCCGGCAGGCCTTCATGTCCGGGATGCGCGATGGCGCGCGCTCCAACAGTTGCGATCGCAACCCAGGTTCGAAGGAGCTGGCGCGTTCTGCCGGTGCGCGGCTGGACCATGGTTACGACAGGGTGGTTGCGCCGGCGGAGGATTTTCAACACACCAGCGCCATGTCAGACCGCCCCGAGGGCCGCACGCTGATTCTCATGGTGGACGACGACCGGAAGCTCTGCCGGCTCGTGTCCACCTACCTCGAGCCGCTCGGCTTTTCCGTTACCGCGGTCCACACCGGCCCCGAGGGCGTCGAGCGCGCCACGACGGGCGACGCGCGCTGGCACGCCGTGATCCTGGACGTGATGCTGCCCGGCTTCGACGGCTTCGAGGTGCTGCGCCGCATCCGCCAGCGCTCGACCGTGCCGGTGTTGATGCTCACGGCACGCGGCGAGGAGACCGACCGCATCGTTGGCCTGGAGGTTGGCGCCGACGACTACCTGCCGAAAACCTTCTCGACCCGCGAGCTGCTCGCGCGACTCCGCGCGGTGTTGCGCCGCAGCGCCGTGCCCGCCGCGCCCGCGGCCACCACCCCGCCAGCCGAGATCGTGGTGGGACCGCTGCGCGTGAATCTCGATGCCCGCGCCGCTGTGCTCGACGCTTCCGCCCTCACCCTGACACCGGTCGAGTTCGATCTGCTGGCCAGCCTCGCCAAGGCGCGCGGCCGCGTGAAGACCCGCGAGGCGCTCCTCGACGAGTGCCGCGACCGGAACTACGAGGTCTTCGACCGCTCGATCGACGTGCACATCTCTTCACTGCGCCGCAAACTCGGCGACGACGCCAAGGAACCCCGCTACATCCGCACGGTGCGCTCCGCCGGCTACATGATGGTGGGGCCGGAGTGAAATCGCACCGGCGACCCGTGGAAACTTTGCCCTAACTCCACCCGCCGCGGCGCGTCCCGTCCGCCGTCCGATGAAGGTATCCTACCCGCTTTCGCTGAAGGTCTCGCTGTGGCTGGTGCTCAACCTGCTGCTGCTGGCCGCGCTCGGCGTGGGCTTCTTCGTGGCCCAGGGCGGGCTCGGTTGGAGCGCACTGGTCGCCGGACCGTCGGGCGATCGCGCCCAGTCGCTTTTCAGCGCGATCGCCGGTGAGGCCGCCGCGGCCAGCGGCGACGCGCGTCACGCCGTGCTCAAACGCTTCGGCGCCACGTATGCCGTGGAGTTCATGCTCTTCGGCTTCGGCGAAACCCAGCTCGCCGGCCGCCCTGCCGAACTGCCGGCCGCCTTGCGGGAAAGACTAGAGTTGCGCGGAGGTCTGCGCGGTTTCGGCGTCCGCGGAGGCCCCGGCACTTACGGCCCGCCGCGCGAGGGCGAGGCCGACGGCCAGCGCCGCCGCGAACCGGCCGATAAAATGTGGCGCGACGGCAAGGAAAAGGGTGGACGGGAAATGCGTGAGCCACCGGACCGGGCGCGGATGCCGCCCGACCTTGCGCGCAAGGGCGAACCTCCGTTAGCGGGCCCGGCCGACTGGCGCGTGGCCCGATTCATCCTGCGCACCGACCAGCCCCACGCCTATTGGATCGGCCTGCGCGTGCCGTTCGTCACGCCGGAACGCGGCGGCCGCACGCCACCCGCCCTGCTCGTCGCGCGCGTCGATTCGTTTTGGAAGCTGCTTCACCTGCTGGGACTCGAGGCCTGGTTCCTCGCGGCCGGCGGCGTCCTCGCGCTTTCCGTCCTGTTTTGGCTGCCCTTGGTGCGCAGCATCACGCACCCGCTTGCGCAACTCACCGCAGCCACGGGCCGCATCGCCGAAGGCCGGCTCGACACGCGTGTCGACGCCAGCCGGCGGGATGAACTCGGCCGGCTCGGCGAATCGGTCAACCGCATGGCAGCCCGGCTTGACGCACAGATGACGGGGCAGAGGCGCTTCCTCGGCGACGTCGCGCACGAGCTTTGTTCCCCGCTCGCGCGCCTCCAGCTCGCCACCGGCATACTCGCCGAACGCGCGCCCAAAGACCTGCGGGAAACGGTGGCCGACGTCCGCGACGAAGTGCAGCAGATGAGCACGCTGGTGAATGAGCTGCTCGCCTTCACCAAGGCGGGACTACAGGCGCGGGAGGTTTCCGTCGACGCGGTGCCGCTACCACCGCTCGCGCGGGAGACCCTTGCACGCGAAGACCCCTCCGGAAAAGTGAATCTCACGATGGCAGAGGGAGCAGTCGTGCGCGCCGACTCGGCCCTGCTTTCGCGCGCGCTGGCCAACCTCGTGCGCAACGCCTTGCGCTACGCCGGCGACGCCGGGCCCGTTCATGTATACGCGGCGAAAGAGGGAAATCAGATGCTCATCACAGTCGACGACGAGGGACCGGGTGTGCCGCCCGCCGATCTCGACCGCCTCGGCGAGCCGTTCTTCCGACCTGAGCTTGCGCGCACCCGCGAGGGAGGAGGCGTGGGGCTGGGACTTGCGATCGTGCGGACGAGCATCGCGTCCTGCGGCGGCGAAGTGCGGTTCTCGAACCGCGACCCGCGGGGATTTCGTGCCGAAATCCGCCTGCCAGCGGAATGACGCGGCGGGCGGTCTTTACGATTCCTTAACAAATCCGCCGCGGGGCCAAATAATACCCTAACAGGACGGAGCTTCTCTAGCGGGGATGTTCCGCCCCACCTGCGAATTCACCCCCACGGAAGGCGCGCCCCGCAAGGTTCGGTCCGACCGCACTCCAACCGGTCCCACGGACGAGGCCCGCGCCGAACTGCTTGCGCTCGTCCGACGCGCCCGCGCCGGAAAATCCGACGCTCAGGCGGAACTCGTGCAACGCTACTCGCGGCGACTGGGGGGCTTCGTGCGGGGCATCATCCGCCAGTCCGACGCGGTGGAGGACGTCACCCAGATGGTTTTCATCAAAATGTTCCGGCGGCTTTCGCGCCTGCGCGACCCCGCTGTCTTTGAGTCGTGGCTCTTCACCCTCGCACGTAACACCGCCCTCGACTTCATTCGCCGGCGCAATTGCCGCCCGGTCACGGTCGGTCTCGACGATCAGGTTTACCGCATCGCTGATCCGAGCAACGAGACCGCCGTGCCCGAAATCCTCGCCGCGCTGGACCGGGCCCTCCTCCGGCTCAATGCGCTGGACAGAGGGCTCGTCAGCCAATTCGTCCGCGGAGACAGCTACGGTGAGATCGCCCGGCGCGCCGGCATATCGCTCGCCTCGGTTAAGGTCCGCCTGCACCGGGTTCGCCCCTACCTGCGAGCCGCCGTCGGCGAAATGACCGCGACCCGCGTGCCCGGCACCCGTGGCTGGGGAACGACCGCGTCGGCGCCGATCGCGGCCTGAGCAACGCGATTCGCTTTTCCACTTCGCCGGTTTGCTTCGCGGGAGCGGCGGCAAATGGTGGAGGCCGCATGTCCTCACCCGCGCCCTGCTCCCGCGTCTGGTTCATCACCGGCTCTTCCGGCGGCCTCGGGCGTGCCCTCGCCGCCGCCGCGCTCACACGTGGAGACCGCGTGGTCGCCGCGAGCCGGCAGCCGGAGAACCTCGGCAACCTCGTCGCGGCGCATCCGGAAACGTGCCGGGCCGTCGCGCTCGACACCCATGATCCCGCCTCGATCCAGGCCGCCACTGAGGAAGCGGTGAACGTGTTCGGCGCGATCGATGTGCTGGTGAACAACGCCGGCGGCGCGGTCTTCGGGGCGGTCGAGGAACTGGACGACGCGGAGGTCGCGCGAAACCTCGAGTTGAACTTTCTCGCTCCGCTGCGGCTGACCCGCGCCGTGCTGCCGCACATGCGCGCCCGGCGTCGGGGCCATATCATCAGCCTCTCCGCGGCCGCCGTGCTGGGAAATTACCCGGGCTTCTCCGCCTACGGCGCAGCGAAGGCGGCGCTCGAGGCGGCGATGGAGTCGCTCGCGCAGGAAGCGCGGCCGTTCGGCATCGGCGTTACCCTCGTGCAACCGGGCCCGTTCCGCACCGGATTCCTGGAGCGCTCGACGGGGCGCGCCGCCGCGCGGATCGACGATTACGCCGGAACAAGTGGAAAGTTTCTCTCTTACCTGGGCTCGATCGCCGGCAAGCAACCGGGGAGTCCCGACGGCGCCGCCCGCGCCATCCTAGCCGTAGCCGACGCGGAGCGACCGCCGCTACGGCTGGTCTTGGGGAAATACGCGATCGAAAAGGCACGCCGACGGCTCGTGGCCGCCGGCCGCGAACTCGACGCCTGGACCGAAGCGGGCACGGCGGCGGATTTTCCGGCGGGCTCCTGAATGAATCCCGCGACTGAAGACGTCGTGATCATCGGCGCCGGCCTCACCGGCCTGCTGTTGGCGCGCGAACTCCAAAAGAAGGGCCGGCGCCCCCTGCTCCTGGAAAAGAGCCGCGGCCCCGGCGGCCGCATGTCGACGAAGCGCGTGGAGGGCGCGGTGTTCGACCAGGGCGCGCAGTTCTTCACCGCGCGCACGCCGCGTTTCGCCGCCGAGATCGAGGCGTGGTGCGAAGCTGGGATCGCCGCACCATGGCCGGACGGCGCGCCGTACCGTTACGTCGGACGCCCCGCGATGAACGCGGTGGGAAAGCACCTCTCCGCCGGTCTTGAGATACGCCGCGAGGCCAAGGTGCTGGCGGCGAAGCGAACCGGAGTGCACTGGGAGATTTCCGTCGAGAACCAGCCGGCACTGCACGCCCGCGAGTTGGTGCTGACCGCTCCGGTGCCACAGTCGCTGGCCCTGCTGGCCTCGAGTGAGGTCGTGTTACCCGCGGATTTGGCCAAAGAGCTACGCGGCATCGATTACCACCCGTGCCTCGCGCTGATGCTCACGCTGGCCGGACCGAGCGCGCTGCCCACGGGCGGACTGGCGCCGGAGGACGGCGGGCCGGTGCGTTGGATCGCCGACAACACGCGGAAGGGAGTCTCTCCTGGTGCTTCCGCGGCGGTGACCGTGCACCTCGCGCCGGCGTTTTCAGAGGAGAACTACGGCCGCTCGGAGACGGAGGTGCTGGCGCTAGTGGCGCCGGTCATCACACCGTGGCTGGGGGCGGCAGTCACCGGCGTGGCGCTGCACCGTTGGCGCTACAGCGAGCCGAAGGCGCGGCACCGAGAACCATCCGTTTGGCTGTCGGAAATCGGTCTCGGAATGGCCGGAGACGGCATCGGCGGTCCGCGCGTCGAAGGCGCCGCAACATCTGCGTTCGCGCTGGCGGACCGGATGGTGAGCTGAGGGCGCTCCGGCCGCGGCGTGAGGACATAAAAAAAGGCCCGCGGGGGGCGGGCCTTCGTGGTGACGGCTGGGACGCCGCTCACTTGATCTCGAGCTGCGGACGCGACGGCTCGGGCCAGTCGATGTGGTAGAACTTGCCGCGCGGCCGGTCGACGCGCTCGTAGGTATGCGCGCCGAAATAGTCGCGCTGGCCTTGAAGCAAGTTGGCCGGCAGGCGGGCCGAGCGGTAGCTGTCGTAGTAGGCGAGCGCGGAGCTGAACGTCGGCACCGGCACGCCGCACTCGACGGCGAGAGCGATGACCTTGCGCCAGTTGGCCTGCGCCTGCTTGACGGTCTTGTTGAAGTACGGGTCGAGGAGCAGGTTCGCGAGGTCGGGTTTGCGCGCGTAGGCCTCGGTGATCTTCTGCAGGAAGACCGCGCGGATGATGCAACCGCCGCGCCAGATCTGGGCGATCTCACCGAAGTTGAGCTTCCATTTATACTCCTTCTGCGCCTCACGCATCAGCTGAAAGCCCTGCGCGTACGAGCAGATCTTGGAGCAGTAGAGGGCGTCGTGGATGGCGGCGACGAGCGCCTTGCGGGAGCCACGGTACTTCTTCGAGGGTCCCTTGAGGATCTTGGAGGCGGCGACGCGCTCCTCCTTGATCGCGCTGAGGCAGCGGGCGAAGACCGACTCGGCGATGGTCGGAGCGGGCACACCCATGTCGAGCGCGTTGACCGAGGTCCACTTGCCTGTGCCCTTTTGCCCCGCGGTGTCGAGGATCACGTCGACGATGGGCTTACGAGTGACGGGGTCCTTCTGTTTCAGGATGTCGGCCGTGATCTCGATGAGGAAACTGCCGAGCATGCCCTCGTTCCACTCGGAGAAGATGGCACCCATCTCGGGGGCCTTCAGGCCGAGGAGGCCCTTCATCAGCGCGTAGGCCTCACAGATCATCTGCATGTCGCCATACTCGATGCCATTGTGGACCATCTTCACGTAGTGACCGGCACCGTTCTCGCCGATGTAAGTGGCGCAGGGGACTCCGCCGACGATCGGCTTGCCGGGGGCGGCGCCGGTGAGCGGGCGGCCGGTCTTGGCGTCGACCTTGGCGGCGACGGCGTTCCAGATCGGCTCGAGTTCCTTGTATGCCGCGGGATCACCGCCGGGCATCAGCGCCGGGCCGAAACGCGCGCCTTCCTCACCACCGGACACGCCGGAGCCGATGAAGCGCAGGCCCTTTTCGCGGAGGGTGCGCTCGCGGCGGATCGTGTCGGTCCACAGCGCGTTGCCTCCGTCGATCACGATGTCGTTGGCATCGAGCAGCGGCACGAGGCTGTCGATGACGGCATCGGTGCCCTTGCCGGCCTGAACTAGGATTATGATTTTCCGCGGCTTCGCGATGGAGGCGACGAACTCCTCCAAGGTCTTGGCGCCTACGAGGCCGCCGGGCGTGTTCGGGTTTTCGGCGACGAACTTCTCGGTTTTCTCGGTCGTACGATTGTAGACCGAGATGCGGAAGCCGTGGTCGGCGATGTTAAGCGCGAGGTTCTGACCCATCACGGCGAGCCCGATGAGTCCGATGTCGGAGTGCGTTTTGGCCATGGAAAATACGAAAGTCCCGTCACTAGAGCCCGAGGGCCCGTGAAAACCAATTTCTTTCTCCGTCGAACGGTCCGCCGACCGCGATTGAGAAACAGGTTGCAGACGGCAGGAGTCGCAAACCCCCATAGCCTGACCCTGCGACTCCCGTCGATACCTAGGTTGTGTAAAGAGGCC
>JAURJO010000037.1 GCA_030832235.1 Verrucomicrobiota bacterium | reverse complement strand
GACAAGGGCGCCGATTCGCTCGGCGGCACGATCAACTTCAAGAGCCGCTCGCCGCTCTCCATGCGCGAGAAGCGCCGCATCACCTACACGTTGACCGGCCGCATCGCACCTTCGTTCACGCAGCAGATCCCGAGTCGCGAGGACCGCCGCCTCCACGGCCTCGCCACGCTGGGCTACCAGGAGGTCTTCGACGCCTTCGGTGAGAGACGGAACCTTGGTGTGTCGCTCACGCTCTTCAACAGCGAGACCGCGATCGGCTCGTTTTTCACCACGCGCGACTACCAGAACACAATGACCCCGCCGGCGTTCCTTTGGGACTACCGCTGGGACGACCTGTACAACCACCGCCGGCAGAAAAACATTACCGCCAAGGTCGACTACCGCCTCACTCCGTCGACCAAGGTGTCTTTCCTCTCGACCTACATCGATCACTCGGAGGTTTTCCGGCGCCAGTACAACGTCCGGGCCTTCACCAACGGACAGGCGCAGGACACCGTGCCGAGCGCCACGACCAGCATTGTGCCGGGCTACACCTCGCGGATCACGACGGTCCGGCCCGTGGCCAGCTCGGTGATCGACGTGACGATGACGGGGCCAAACAACTTCTTCAACCGCCTGCGCCGCGTCGATGCCGGCTTCGAGCACGAGAAGGGCCCGCTGCAGCTCGAGGGGAATCTCCGGTACACGCAGACGCACATCAACATCGGCAACGGTGAGGGCGCGGTGCTTACGAACCGGATCAGCGGCACCGGCTGGATCATCGACCGCACGGAGTCGGACCTTTACCCGAAGTTCCTGGCCAACGGCGGCCTCGATTTCACCAATCCCGCCAATTACCGCCCGACGTCGAACGGTCTTTCCAATCAGAACGACAAGCAGATCCACGAGGTCACTGAGGGTCGCCTCGACGGGCGTTACACGCTGCCGATCACGGCACCGGTTTTCGCCAAGGCCGGGGTCCATTGGCGTGAGCAGCATGTGGGCGTGCGGAGCGCGTCGCGCCGCTGGAGCTACACAGGGACGACGGCCCTGCCGCACGACCCGAACCTGCTGACGATGGACCGCCGCATGACCGGCCGCGCGATCCCGCAATGGGAGGCTTCCTGGTTCATGAAGTCGCGTGAGGTCGCCGATCCCTCGATCTGGCGCGAGGACCTGTATTTCCGCGAGACCACGAAATATACCTCCTACCGCGACGTGGTGGAGACGGTTACCGCTCCATACCTCATGGCGCAGGGCAAGCTCGGGCGCGACGGTTGGGCGGGCCGCACCGGATTCCTCGGAGGAGTGCGCTGGGAGAAGACGGAGAACGAGGCGGACGGTTGGGTGCGCGCGCGTGTCCTCAGCACGGCCGCTCAGCAGACCGCCGACCCGGTCGGTAGTGCGACTCGCGATTACGCGAACAATCGCCGTACCATCGACGGTGATTACACCAAGGCGTTCCCCAGCGTGCACGCGTGGCACGACTGGACGGCCAACCTGAAGACCCGCCTCAGCTGGTCCTCAAGCTTCGGACGCCCCGCGTTCGGCAACCTCTCGCCGGCTGAAACGCCGAACGAGACGCAGCGCGCCATCACGATCAATAACCCCGCGCTTCTGCCGCAGACCGCGAAAAACTGGGACGCCACGCTCGAGTACTACTTCGAGCCCGTCGGCAACCTCACCGTCGGCTGGTTTCACAAGGAGATCCGCGACTACATCGTGAGCGGCATCGAGTCCGGCACGGTCGGCACCGGATCCGACAACGGCTACAACGGCGAGTACGCCGGCTGGACTATTCTTAGCACGGCCAACGCCGGCACCGCCGTGGTGCAGGGCTGGGAGTTCAGCTACCAGCAGCAATTCACGTTCCTGCCCGGCCTGCTGAAGGGCCTGAGCGGCATGATCAACTACACCCTGCTCGATACCCACGGGAACTACGGTGGTGCCACGCGCCGCGGCACTGGGCAGATCGCGGGCTTCGTGCCGCGCACCGCCAACGCCAGTCTCAGCTGGCGCTACCGGGGCTTCAGCGCACGTCTGCTCGTAAACTACGCCGGCGAGTTCCTGCAGTCCTACGGCGCCGCTTCTCCCGCCAGGAACCTGTACCGCATGGAGCGCACGCTCATCAACCTGGGGCTGTCCTACCAGCTGCGTCCGTCGCTCACGCTCACCCTCGACGTCGACAATCTTTCGAACGAGCCGCAACGCCGCTACCGCGGCGTGATCGATAACATGGAGTACTTCAACTACCCCGGTACTACGATCACCTTCGGCTTCAACGGCCGGTTCTGAGCCGAGTCCACAGCCGTCGCGTGTTTCCTGCCGCTGTGTTACAGAGCAGGGTCTGTTTGTCGGCGGGGCGGGCCTCCGCCGGCAAAGATGCTTTCCAAGGGAAGCTGCGCCTGACACGACCTTCTTACCGCGCCGGCGATCTGACGGCGCCATGCTTTACCCCGCTATGCCCCCCGTTCGCCTTCCCGCCTGCCTGCTCGCCGTTGCCGCGCCCGCGTTTGCGCAGCTCGCTCCCGCCGTAACTAACCCGTCCGTCGCCGACCGCCGCGACGAGGCGGTCGTGCTCTCG
>JAURJO010000322.1 GCA_030832235.1 Verrucomicrobiota bacterium | reverse complement strand
TCGCGGAACGGCAGGCGGTCCCGGGCCTGGCCGCCACCCGCGCGGATGTTTTTCCGGCTGCGCTCGCCACCGTCGTGGCCCTGCTCGAGCACGCCGGCGCGGACGCCGTGCACCACTCGCTCTGCAACCTACGGTACGGCATCGCGGCCGAAGCACTGGGCCTCGGCTGAGTTCGCCCGTTACGGCTTCGCGACTTCGGCCAGCCGGGCCGCCGCCAAGGGCCAGATCAGTTTGAACGAAGGGCAGAAGTCGGCCGGCGTACGCGCGATGCGGCGTGAAACCTCGGCCGGCTCAACCCACTCGGCGAACTGGATCTCGCGTTCGTCGATAACAACCGGGCCGTCATGGCGCAGGTGGTAGACCCAGACGAACTCCCAACCGGTCTCCACGCACGCCTCCACGCGAAACCAGCGCCGGGGCAATACGCCATCCGCGAGCCGCACGCCGATTTCCTCCCCGAGCTCACGCCCGGCCGCCGAATCGTAGTCCTCACCGGCATCGAGATGCCCGGAGCATGAGGAATCCCAAAGCCCGGGCGAAAGGTCCTTCAGCATGGAGCGCTTCTGCAGCAGGACTCGGCCGCTCCGGTCAAAGACCAGGATGTGCACCGCGCGATGCCAGAGCCCGCGCGCGTGCACCTCGCGCCGCGTCTCACGCCCGACGACCTCGTCGCGCTCGTTCACCACATCGAACCATTCTTCCGTCGCTGCCATGCCGGAACGAAGGCCTTCCGCGGCGCGCGAGTAAAGCGCGGCGATGATTAGGCTTGGTCAGCGGCGTGGTTTGGTCTGTCTCCAGACCTTCCCTTTCCACACCATGGCCAAGATCGACGTCAACAAGGTCGCCGAGATCCTGAAGAAAAACGAAATCTCCCCCGCGGTGCTGCGCCGCGTGATGGAGGAGCTCAATCTCGCCGCCCAGCCCGATCCCGGCGAGGGCGAGAAGCCGCCTCCCCTCAAGAAGCAATTCGTGATCCTGCTCAGCGACCCCGAGGACCGTCTGCCGAAAAATGATTTCGCCGGTTGGGTGCTGCAGATCCCCGAGAGCGAGAGTGTCGCCACAACGCAGGAGCGCATCTTCCGCGCGGCCTACGACTGGAACACCACCAAGAAGGGCAGCCTCCTGCCCGTGAAGACCGTCGGCGAGGCGATCGAGAACGTCCCCGCGAAGTTCTTCAAGGAGACCGACGTCTGGGTGAAGACCAAGACCCCGGTGCTGATGATCCGCACCGACAACGAAATCCCGAAGGAAACATCACGCTGACCGGGAACGCTCGCCCATCGAGCCCCCCAAGCTTGATGGATTGAGCCCGACTTATGCGCGTCCTTGCGCCTCTTCGCGGCCATCGGCTGGGTTGGCCGCAAAAAGGCTCAGGAGGCGCAGCAGTAAGATCCATGCCAAGAAGAGGAAGACGGGTAAGACCGGGGAGACTAGGGATATTGGGGAAACCCTGAGACTGCGGCGGCCCCTTTCCTCGTCCGCTGAATCCGCGGCATCCGCGGTTAACAACGCAGAGCGATTAAGAATGCCCTTCGCCGGCCTTCATTTCGGCATGCTCCGCGGCGGGCGGCCGCGGCTACACGGGATGCCCTTCGTCCGGAAAATCCGGACCGATGGTCTTCAAGAAACGCTTAAGGTGTAGCCGAGGGTGTAGACCCGCCTCAGGCGGGTTCCCTCGGATAGGCAGGGATTCATTCCGCCACTTCAAATCACTGGTAGCATTCGGTTCGGCATGTTCCGCGGCGGGCAGTCGCGGCCAAACCAGACCGGTTCCGTCATTCGCATTACGAGCTCTGTGAACTCGGATTGGGCCTCCGTGCCCTCCGTGGTCCAACTCAACTCCCCGTTGGCTGCGGCGGAGCCGCCCCGGGCCTTCCACGAACCAGACCCGGCGCCTGCGGCCAATCGCTCCGCGGCATCCTTCAAAGCCCGTATTTCGCCGGATCGAATCCGCGTTCCTTCAAGGCGGCGGCCAACGCGGCGAGATCCAGCTTGGTCCCGGGCTTGATACCATGGGCCCGATACCAGCCCTGATTTGCCTCGAGGGCGAAGCGCAGGTCACTCCCGCCGGAAGCGACCGGCCGCTCGTCGAACGGATGCAACGGATGCACCTCAGCCAGGGAGCCGTCGGAACGGAAGAACCCGATGTCGAGGGGCGTGGGGGTGTTACGCATCCAGAAGCTCATCTGCTGCGGCTTCTCGTAGACGAAGATCATGCCGTCGTCGGCGCCAAGGTCGCGCCGATCCATCAGGCCGCGTTGCATCTCCTCCATCCGCACGGCGAGCTGCATGCGCACGGTTTTTTCCCCGACGCGGATCGGGAAAAAGTGCAGGACACCCTTGGCCGCGGCGGCTGGAGTCTTGGACGCCGGCGCCGCCCCTTCCCGGGCGCAGGCGGAGAGGACCAGGGAAAGAAGCGCGACCGTCACCAGACGCACCGAGACCGGATTTGCATTTTTCACACGCGGGTGGCTAATCGTCGGGCGCTTCCGCTTCAACCCGCATCTCCCGTGCCCGCCCTTCCTCCTCCTCTTCTTTACGCCGACACCGAGCGCAGCGCTGACGCGCTCTATTTCGGGAAGGTCGACGTACCCGACCCGTTCATCGCCTTCGGCCACAGCGGGAAGAAATACGCGATCGTGAGCGCGCTGGAGTTCGGCCGCGTGCGCCGGACATCGGATTTCGACGTGGTGCTGCCGTTGGAGGATTTTCACCGCCGCGCCCGCGAGCGCTGGCCGGACCGCCGACCTGGTCCCGCGGAGGTGATCTTTCTCGCCGCCGGCGACGTGCGTCGGACTTCATTCACCGTGCCGGACGACTTCCCCTCCGGCGTGTACGCGCGACTGGTCGAGCTTGGCCTGCGGCTTACGATTGCGCCTGGCCCGCTCTTTCCGGAACGCGAGATCAAGAGCACCCGCGAGACGGCGGCGATCCGCGAGGGTAACCGTTGCAGCGCACTCGGTTTCGCGGCCGCGGAACGCATCCTCCGCGGCGCGCGCATCAAGGGCCGCCGCCTGGTTTACCGCGACCAGACCGTGACCAGCGAAATGCTGAAGTTCGCGATCGAGTCGGCCTGCCTCGAGGCGGGCGCGGTCTCCGCCAACACCATCGTCGCCGGCGGCGACCAGGCGTGCGATCCGCACGACCGCGGCACGGGACCCATTCGCCCGAATGAAATGGTCATCGTGGATATTTTCCCGCGCGTGACCGCCACGGGTTTTTACGGAGACATGACCCGCACCTTTCTGCGCGGCCGGGCCAGCGACGCCCAGCGCGCGCTGTACACCGCCGTGCGTGACGCGCAACTGGCGGCGATCCGCGGTATCCGGTCCGGCGCCAACGGCCGCGACGTCCACCGGCGTTGCGTCGAGGTGTTCGAGTCGCGCGGCTTCCGCACCGAGCACGGCAAGCGCGGCTCGGTAGGCTTCTTCCACGGCACCGGCCACGGGCTCGGGCTCGCCGTGCACGAGGCGCCACGCATGAGCGGATCGATCGATTACACCCTGCGCGCCGGGTCGGTTGTCACCGTGGAGCCGGGCCTCTACTATCCCGGACTCGGCGGATGCCGCGTCGAAGACGTCGTGCAGGTCACGTCCGGCGCCCCGAAGCCGCTGTCGAGCTACCACTACGAATGGGAATTCCGTTCATGAAGGATCTGAAGCCCCTGCTGCGGCGGATCACCCGCCTGCGCATCCTCGTCGTCGGCGACGTGATGCTGGATCATTACATCTGGGGCGATGCCACGCGGATTTCGCCCGAGGCACCCGTGCCGGTGATCGATATCGCCCGGGACACGTGGACCGCCGGCGGCGCCGCCAACGTGGCGCTCAACCTCGCCTCGCTTGGCGCCCGTTGCACCGTCGCCGGCTACATCGGCGATGACGAGGCCGGCCACCGGCTCACCACCATCCTTCACGGCAAGCGCATCGATACCATCGCCACGCCCGGCAAGGCGCCCACGATCGTCAAGACGCGCGTCCTCGTGCAGCACCAGCAACTGTGCCGACTCGATCGCGAGGCGCCTCCGGCGGCGTACGAGATCCCGACCGGCCGCGTCGATGCCCTGCTGGCCAAGGCGGTCGCGAATTGCGACGCGGTCATTCTCTCCGATTACGCCAAAGGAATCCTGAATGACGCCGTCGTGGCCCGCGTCTCCCAGCTGGCGCGCAAGGCAGGAAAGTTCGTCGCGCTCGATCCGAAGCCGAAGCGCAACCTGGCGTTCCACGGTCTCGACCTGATCACCCCCAACAAACGCGAATCCCTGCAGCTTGCGGGGATGGAGCTGGCTCCGCACACGAAGTTCCCGGCCGTCGAAGTGTGCGCGCGTCTGCACGAACGCTACGCGACCCGCCATTTGGTCGTCACCCTCGGCGAGGAAGGGATGCTGCTCAGCGCCGGCGGGCGCGTGCAAAAGGTCATCCCCACTGCCGCTCGTGAGGTCTTCGACGTCTCGGGCGCGGGCGACACCGCCCTCGCGGGGCTCGTCCTCGCGTTGTGCGCCGGGGCGCCGCTCGAGACCGCCGCCCATTTCGCCAACGCCGCCGCCGGCGTCGTCGTCGGCAAGCTCGGCACCGCGACGGTTTCCCCCGAGGAGCTCGTGGCCTACGTCAACCGCCGGTGATCCAGGACTTCATTCCGCCTCCCGCCGCGGGCGGCCCGCCGGGCGCCGCCTTGTTTCTCGACCGCGACGGCACGATCATCCACGACCGCGATTACCTCTGGGATCCGGCCGGCGTCGAATTGCTGCCCGGGGTTAGCGCGGCCCTCGCTACGGCCCGTCGCCTCGGCTACCGGCTCTTCATCCTCACCAACCAGAGCGGTATCGCCCGCGGCCTCTACGGCATGGCGGATGTGATCCGGTGCAATGAACGGATGGAGGAATTACTCGGGCTACCGCGGCCGATCTTCGACTCGGTGTGCATCGCACCCGAGGGGCCAAAGGACCCGGTCCAATACCGCAAGCCCTCGCCGCGCTTCATCACGGAAACCATCTCACGCTACCGTCTCGATCCGAGGCATTGCTGGATGGTCGGCGATCGCGAGAGCGACGTGAAAGCCGGCCTCGCGGCGGGTGTTCGCGCCGCGGCGGTTTGCACGGGAAAGCTCGACGCCGCCGGGTGGGCGCGCACGGCTTCGCCGGACGTCCCCGTGCATCCCGGTCTCGCCGAGTTGGTCGCGACCCTCCCTCCGGCGAACACCCATGCCTGAGTTGGCGGAGGTCGAGTTTTACCGGAAACGGTGGGCACTCGCTGCCACCGGCCAGCGCATCACCCGCGTCGCGCTCAACGAGGGGAAACGCCCCGTGAGACACATCGACGTCTCCGCGGCCCGGGACGCGTTGACCGGCGAAAAGCTCGTTTCATCCGAAGCCGCGGCGAAGCAAATGCTCTTCCGCTTCGGCAAAGACGCATCCCTCGGCGTGCATCTGGGCATGACGGGCGAGCTGTTTGTCGCGGCGCCCGATTTCGCGCCGGGGAAGCACGACCACCTCGTGCTGTTCACGCGGCGCCACGCGCTCGTGTTCCGTGATCCGCGCATGTTCGGCCGGATCGAGTTTCACCGGAGCAAGGAGACACCGCCGTGGTGGTCCCGCATCGCGCCGGCGGTGCTGTCAGCCGCCTTCACGCGAGAGGCCGTCGCCGCTTTTCTCCGCCGCCGGTCGCGTTCCCCGATCAAGGCCGTGCTCCTGATGCAGGAGCGTTTTCCCGGCATCGGCAACTGGATGGCCGACGAGATCCTTTGGCGCTCCGCGGTGCATCCCGCCCGTCGCGCCGGATCCCTGTCCGCCACCGAGGCCACGACGCTGTGGCGCCAATGCCGCACGGTCGCGCGGCAGGCGCTCGCGGCGATCGCCGGCCGCGGCAACGCCCTGCCCGCCGATCTGAACGTCGGCATCCCGCGGTCGTGGCTTTTTCTTCACCGCTGGAGCGACGGCGGCCGCTGTCCGCGCACCGGCGCTCTCCTGCGTCGCGCCACCATCGGCGGCCGCACGTCCTGCTGGTCGCCCGCGCGCCAGAAACTGCCATGAAGGGCGTGCGGCTCGACGAGTTGCTGGTGGCCCGCGGTCTCGCGGAGTCGCGCACGCAGGCCAAGGCGCTCATCATGAGCGGCCGCGTGCGCCGCGGCACCGAACGTCTCGACAAACCCGGGCGGGAGTTCCCTGCCGACACCCCGCTCGAGGTCGAGCAACCCCCGCGCTTCGTGAGCCGCGGCGGCGAGAAACTGGCCGCCGCGCTCGCCCGCTTCGCCCTCGATGTGCGCGGGGCCCATGTGCTCGACGTCGGCGCCTCGACGGGTGGTTTCACCGACTGCGTGCTGCAGGCCGGCGCGGCCGATGTCGTGTGCGTGGACGTCGGCCGGGCGCAACTGCACGCGAAACTGAGGGCGGACCCGCGCGTGACCAATTTGGAGAAGGTGAACGCGCGTCACGTGCAGGCCGCCGAACTTCCGCGGACAAATTTCGACGCCGTGGTGATGGACCTTTCCTTCATCTCACTGGTTTCGGTGCTCCCGGCGATCTGGCCGTTTTTGCGATCCGGCGGTCGGTTGGTCGCGCTGGTGAAGCCGCAATTCGAGGCGGGCAAGGAGGAGGCCGACCGGGGCCGCGGGGTGATCCGGGACCGTGCGGTGCAGGAGGCGGCCCTCGCCAAGGTGCGGGGTTTCGCGCTCTCGGAGCTCCCGCGTTGCCGACTCGTGGGCGAGATGGATTCGCCGATCGAGGGCGCGGACGGCAACCGCGAGTTCTTGCTATGCGTGGAAAAGCGAGCCGAGTAAGGACCCTACTCCGATGAAACCGATCCGACGGCTCGCGTTCGTGGTCAACGCCCAGAAGGAGGGCGCCGATCAGCTTGCGCGCGAGCTAGCGGCCATCGCCCGCGCCACCGGAGTGAAGCTGCGGCGCACCTCGCGCTTTCCCCTGCCCTCCGGTTTCCTGCGCGGCGTTGACGCCTGCTGCGTGATCGGAGGCGACGGAACCCTCCTCGGCGTGGCACGGGAAGCGGCGCTCGCGCAGGTGCCGATCATCGGGGTCAACCGCGGCAGCCTGGGTTTTCTCACCACTTTTTCCGCCGAGGAGGCGCGGACAAGGTTCAGCGAATTACTGAAGGGGGCCTTCGGTATCGACCATCGTGCCGTGCTGCAGTGCGCGGCCAAGGGCAGCCGGCCGGAACTCGCGCTCAACGACATCCTGATCAAGGACGAGAAGAACTCTCGCTTGGTGCGCCTCGAGGTGCACGCCGACGGGGACCTCGTGACGGACTACCTTTGCGACGGACTCATTTTTTCCACCCCGACAGGTTCGACCGCCTACAATCTTTCGGCGGGCGGACCCATCGTTCACCCCGGCGCCGGCGTCATCGCGATGACCCCGATCTGCCCGCACACGCTGAGCAACCGGGCGATCATTTTCCGCGATAGTGTGCAATTGACGGTGATCAACCGTTCCCCCGGGGCCCGGCTTTTCGTGCTCGCCGACGGCAGGCATAAACTGCTCCCCGGCAAGGATCTGCCGATAAACATCAGCCTGGCGAAACGCTCTTTGCCATTGGCCCAATTGCCCGGCTACTCCCACTTCGCGATCGTCCGCAAGAAGCTCATGTGGAGCGGCGGCTTCTCATCGAAGCGCTGATCATCCTCGGTCGATTCCGCGACGGCCGGCCGCCTGTAACCTTGACGGCCCTCCACCGTCATCCTGTGCTCCCACTGGAGTTACTCCACAACAACCTATGAAAACCAAGATCATCTCCACAGCGGTCATCGCCGCTTTCAGCATGGCTCTCGCGGTTAACGCCGCCGAGGGTGAGAAGAAGAAGGGTGGCGGCTTCGCTTCCCTCGACAAGAACAACGACGGCAAGATCTCGAAGGAAGAGTACATGGCTTCCCCGAACGCCCAGAAGGACACCGGCAAGGCCGAGGCCCGCTTCAAGAGCCTCGACAAGGACAACAACGGCTCCCTCTCCAAGGAGGAGTTCGAGGCCGGCCAGAAGAAGAAGAACTGAGCTTCCCGCTCTTTTGAAAAAGGCGACCCGGCTTCCGGGTCGCCTTTTTTATTTCCCCAACGAACCCGGCGATCAGCCCAACGCCGCGGCGACTTCCCTCCGGACAGCCTCGACCCGCTTGTACTCGGCCATGGCCGTGGGCATCGACCGAAGCGCGCGCGCGAGTCCCCGGCCGGCGGCGGTGCCGACGAAACCGTCCAGGCGGTGCAGCGAAATCCGGATCCCGAACATCACGCCGCCGGAGCGCGGCAGCGCGATCAGCGCCTGATGCTCCAGACGAAGCCAAAGTCCGGCCAGAGTCACCGGCGGCACCGGAACCGGCAGTCCCCTCACCGGGTGCAAATTGAGCTCGTCGTTCGCAGCCAGTCCCCAATTCCAACGTTCGATCGTCGTTTCGGCGGACAACCGCCCGAGCACCTGGTGGATGGATGGCCCCAGCGCCGCGTTCAGCCCAGGTACGGGACCATGAATCTCCTCCAAGCCGCGTCCGAGCTTTTCCTCCAGCGACCAGCTGGTGGGAAAACATAGCGCGCCTCCTCGCAGGCGCCATATCCCGGCCGTGTCGCGGGTCAGGACCAGTAAGTCAGGCTCGAGCAACCTGCCTAGAGCAGCCGGGTGGGCACCATCACCAGATGGCACGGTCGCCACCCCCCACTCCGCCATCCTGTCAGACAGCTCCCGCCAAGCCTCCTCGCCGGCAGGTTCCAACCGCGCGTAGCGCCGCGGGTCAGCCTCAAGCCACTTTTGGCGTTCCGCAAGGACGCCGCCCGTCGCATCACGATTCCTCAGGAACTCGCTCGGCGCACCGCGACGCAGCGTGAGATGGAGGCGAAAATCCTCGTCGGGAAAAAGACGCTCGAG
>JAURJO010000321.1 GCA_030832235.1 Verrucomicrobiota bacterium | reverse complement strand
CCGAGGGAGACGCAGGAGCGCATCGCCTTCATCCAGATCAAGACGGGCTGCACGGGCGACGAGACGCCGTACAAAGGCACGGCGATCGAGCCGCGCTACGACCTGCCGCGCAGCGCGCCGGCGTGGCGGGACTTCCGACTCGCGACCTTCGATCTGTTCGTGACCCTGTTCCAGGAGGACACCGCGCACCCGAAGATCGACCTGCTTTTCAACGCCATCGGGCCGGTGATCGGATCCGATGAGGACGCGATCGAGGCGAGTCAGGGCTTCCAGAAGGAATGGGACTGGGTCACCAGCCGGGTGCGGGGCGGATTCGGGATCAAGAACGGCGCGCTTTCCCGCGGGCATCACCTGGCGGGCGAGCGGGGGCTGTACGACCAGTGGATCAACCACCTCGTCGATCCCAAAGGTCTCGCCCTGTTCCGCCGGTCGGAGATGGACCAGACTTGGCAGAAGCCGTGGTACCAGCTGAACGTGCC
Organism: Verrucomicrobiota bacterium; assembly: GCA_030832235.1. Taxonomy (GTDB): domain Bacteria; phylum Verrucomicrobiota; class Verrucomicrobiia; order Opitutales; family Opitutaceae; genus ER46. The sequence continues at coordinate 2,818 of JAURJO010000321.1, read as the reverse complement.
CCTCAACTTCTACTGGGGCGCGGTGAACGCGCTGAACGGCGGCCAGAGCATTTGGGACGTCAACCGTGGCGCCATGGAGGGCAGCAAGACGCAGGGGTACCTGCACTCCTTCCATTTTTTCAACCGCTACGCCGGCCAGATCCATCCGGCGACCGCCACGGGCGCGTTCTGCGCGCTGCACAAGGGCTTGGATGCCTCGGACACCAAGGCGTATCCGGAGGCGGTCTTCGGACCGGCTACGCGTCGGAACGTGGACCGCATGCTCCGCATCACCGCGGAGTACGCCCGGTACGGCGCCGCGGTGGACGACCGCAACGGACTGCTGCTCGATCAGGTCCGCCAGCGCGACACCCAGACGGGGTTCAATGACGTCGGCTGGAACATCTGGCCCGAAAACTACAGCCGCTTCCTTTACCAGATCGACCCCGATGAGACTTCCGTTCCGCGGTGGCGGGTGGGAGGACCGCTGACCAAGGCGTCGTCCATCTACGACCGGTTCGCGCGCGCGTTCGAGCACGCCTCCGGAAAGGACGCGCTGTACTTCAAGTTGCACGACGGGTTTTCCGCGGACCGCCGGCCCCGGACGATGTCGGTCCACGTGCTGTGGTACGACGAGCGTCCCGGTTCCACCTGGAAGCTGCTCTACGACGCGGGCCAGGCTGAGATGCGAACGGGGCTTTCGGTCGTGGGGCGCGGCGACAAGAAATGGAGGAGCGAGATCGTGACGCTCACCGACGCGGTTTTCGCCCGCGGGGGAACGCGCGGCAGTGACCTTGCGCTCGTGAACACGGACGCGCAGGACGATATTTTCAGTCTCGTCGAGATCCATCGCGGGGACGCGTTGCCCGAATGGAAGTCCGCCGCCGCGCAACCACCTGCCAGCCCGGCCTCGTCTTCCGCCGACCAGGCGGCGCGGGGCGCCAAGCGCGAGGAGCGCCGCAAGGCGAAGGGCAAGTGACTGCTTTGGCTTTCGTCCCGAACTTCCCGCCCCGTTTCACCCCATGAACATCGCGCTCACCCTCGGCTCCTTCTTCCTGTGCACCGTCCTCGTGGCGTTCATCGCGTGGTGGCGCACGCGGGGCATGGATAACGCCAACTCGCAGGACTATTTCCTCGCGGGGCGGAAGCTGCCGTGGATCCAGGTCGCGGGCGCGCTGCTGCTCACGAACCTTTCCACCGAGCAATTGATCGGCCTGAACGGCGCGGCCTCGATCCACGGCGCGGTTGTCATGGCTTGGGAGGTGGTGCCCGTTTTCGCGCTGATCGCCATGGCGTGGTACTTCCTGCCGCGCTACTGGTCGGGCAACATCACCACCGTGCCGCAGTTCCTCGAGCAGCGCTTCGATGCGACGGCGCGGCGGATCATGGGGATCGTCTTCATCATCACGATCGCCCTGAACATCCTGCCGTTCGTCCTCTATTCCGGCGGTGTGGCGATGAGCACGGTTTTCCACGTGCACACGCAGTTGGGTATTTCGGAGCGGGCCTCGTTCCAGCTCATGGCTTGGAGCATCGGCATCATCGGAACCTGCTACGTGCTTTTCGGCGGAATGAAGGCGGTGGCGTTGTCCGACACACTCTACGGGGCCGGTCTGCTGGTCTGCGGACTGCTCATCCCCGTGCTGGCGCTCTTCAAGCTGGGGGAGGGGGAGTTTTTCGCCGGCCTCACCCGCGTCCTGCAGCACCAGGCCGTGAAGATCGATCCGGTGGGCGGGTCACGCTCGAACGTGCCCTTCGACACGCTCTTCACGGGCATGCTGTTCATCAACCTGTTCTACTGGTGCACCAACCAGATGATCGTGCAGCGTTCCTTCGGCGCGAAGAGTTTCGCGGAGGCCCAGAAGGGCATCCTTGCCACCGCCGGCCTCAAGCTGCTCGGTCCGTTCTTCCTCGTGATCCCCGGCATCATCGCGGCCGAGATGTTCGGCCCGGCGGCCATCGGGAACGGCGATCTCGCCTATTCTCTCCTGGTCGACGCGGTGTTGCCGCCCTACCTGGTTGGGTTGTTCGCGGCGATCTTCCTCGGCGCGGTGATCAGCGCCTTCAACGGCGGGCTGCACAGCGTCTCGACCATGTTCAGCGTCGATCTCTACCGCGGCTGGCTGCGGCCGGGCGCCTCGGACCACGAGATGGTCCGCGCCGGCAAGATCTTCTCCGTCGCGATCGTCGTCGTCTCCATCCTCACCAGCAACCTGCTGGGCGGCTCCTCCGAGGGGATCTTCACGATGATGAAGCAGGTGATGTCGGCCTTCAAACTGCCTCTGCTTGCCGTTGTTGTCGTGGGCATGATCAGCCGGCGGGTGCCCGCTTGGGCCGCGAACTTCTCGATGGTTCTCGGGGTGTTCACGTCGATCCTCCTGAACTCCGCCTTCGGGGACGGTTTCCTTGGCTTTCGCCTCAAGGTCTCCTCGCTCCACGTCCACTGGCTCCATCTCGCCGCGCTGAACACGGTCCTGCTCTGTGGGTTCATGCTGATCATCGGGCGTTTCGCTCCGGCCAGACCGGCCGAGGTCCGCGTCGGCGCGACGGCTGCTCCGGCCGGACCGGCCGTCGACCTCACTCCGTGGTCCGGTCTGCGGGTGGCATCGATCGTCGTCGCCCTCGCCGCGATCGGGCTCTACTTCGCCTTGTGGCGCGTGGCGGGCGCGCGCTAGGACCCTTCGATGGCCAAGGCTCCCCGTTCCAGTCGCGCCTCCGCCCCCGCTTCGGCTCCGCGCACGCGCGTGCTGGTGCCGCGGGATCCGTCGGCGTTCTCGCTGGAGGGGTACATGGCGGATCCGAAGACCCGCGTCTTCAATTTCAACGGCCGCAAGCTGGT
>JAURJO010000320.1 GCA_030832235.1 Verrucomicrobiota bacterium | reverse complement strand
GCCGCGGCTACACGGGATGCGTTTCGTCAGGAAATGCCGGACCGACCTCCTTAACGAAATGCGTGCGATGTAGCCGAGGGTGTTGACCCGCCGTAGGCTCAGCGAAGGCGGGTCCCCTCGGATGTGCAGCGATACCTTCCACCAACACACGGCACAGCCCCCGGCCGTCGCGGTTTCGGCGTGGTCCGCGGCGGGCGGCCGCGGCTACGACGAGCCCCGCTGATCCGTGGCTAGCCCCTCGCGGAGCTACTCGGACGCCATCTCGACCGATGCTTCGTTGCGGCGGGTCGTACGCCCGCTGTTACTTCCGCCCCCAGGCGTAGGCCCAGAAATCGAGGCGTCCGGCCACCTTCACCTCGTTGAATCCGGCGTGACGGAGAAAAGCTTCCAGTTCCGGCTGCGTGGAGCATTTCGAGATCTGCGCAGGTCGCTCGCCCGGCGGGAAACGCAGGCTCTCCTCGAACACCGCCCACCCGGCCTTCGACGCAAGATCCACGTTGTCGCAGTAGAATCTTCCGCCCGGCCGCAGCACCCGCCGCGCCTCGCGCACGTAGTTGTAGCGGTCCCACTCCTCCAAATGCATGAACACCACCGTGGTGTAGACCACGTCGACCGACGCGTCGGGGATCGGCTGCAGGTCGTAACCGGATATCTCCTGCAGCTTCACGTTTTCCAACCCCAGCAGCCGCCGCCCCGCGAGCCGCAGCATGTTCGAGGACACGTCGCAGCCGATCCACTGCTTCACGAAAGGGGATAAAACCCGGCCCACTCGGCCCACCCCGCAGCCGATCTCCAGGAAAACATCGTCGGACTTCACTCCCACCGTGTCGCGCAGGATGTCGACGGTGTCCTCGGCGTCGGCGTGAAACTTGTCCTCGTCAGTGTAGCCGGCGACGTACAGGTAGGCGTCGTGTTTCGAACCCGAGAGGGAGTTCCAGACCGACTTGTAGTCGCCGCGCAGCTTGCTCATCGGCCGCGAGCCAACGCGCGGCCCGAGGCCCCGTCAAGGGACCTCCCGCTTGACGAAGCGGCGGTCATCGCGATGGTCCGGCCCGGAATGAAGCGCAACCCGCTCCCGCCCCTCCACCTCCGGCTTCTGGCCGGAGCCGGGGTCTTGCTGGTGCTCGCGCTCACCGTGCTCGCCGCCAGCCCCGCCGCCCACGCTTGGGCTCACGGGAGGTCGGGGAACTGCCACGACCATCCTGATCCGGGTAATCCCGGCCCAGCGGACGATGACTCGGGCTGCGCCGTTGTTTTCTTCGCGTCGGGTCTTGATGTGCCCGCCGAACCTGCAGCGTTGTTGCCGCCCACTTCCGTGGCCGGCGGCGTCCTGCCGGTCACGGCGGCCGAGCCGCTGCTATCGCGGCCCCGCTACCTCCGTCTGCCTGAACGCGGTCCGCCCGGACCGGTTTGAAGTCACCCGCTTCAGAGCCGCCCAAACCCGGGCCAGTCTGAAGCCCACCGCCCGGTTCCTGCGGGGACCGCGTGTTTAGCCGGCACCCTGCACCCGCAAGGCGCCGTGCCATCCGCTTCAAAACCGTTCCGCACGTCCATGAATCCCTTTTTCCGCACCTCCCTCGTATCCGCCGCCCTCGCGGGCAGTCTCACCGCGCAGACCGCGCCCAAACCCGCCGCTCCGGCCCACGAACACGCGCCGGTCGCCCTCGACCAGTTCGTAACCTCGGCGACGCCGTTCAAACGCAACCAGGTAGACCTCGCGCAATCCGCCACCGTCCTCGCCGGACGCTCGCTGCTGTTGAAACAACAGCCGACGCTCGGCGCCACACTCGCCGGCGAGACCGGCATCAGCGACTCGTACTTCGGCCCGGGCGCCAGCCGGCCGATTGTGCGCGGGCTCGACGGCGAGCGCGTGCGCATCCTCGAAAACGGACTCGCCCTGCTCGACGCCTCCGCGAACAGCCCGGATCACGCCGTCGCGGTGGAGCCGTTCCTGGTGGACCGCATCGAGGCGGTCCGCGGGCCGGCCGCGCTGCTCTACGGCAACGCGGCCGTCGGCGGCGTGGTGAACGTCATCTCCCACCGCATCGAGACGGAGCTGCACGACGAACGCGTGCGGGGCGGAGCCGAGGGGCGCCATGCCACCGGGTCCGGCGAGACGGCGCGCGGCGGCGTGCTCGACGTGCGGCTGTTCGGCAGCCGCGACCACGCGGTCGTTTTGCACGTCGATGCGTTCCGCCGTGAGGCGGGGGACATCAACATCCCCGGACCCGCGGAAAGTCTCCGGCTGCGCCGGGCCGAGATCGCGGAGGCACGCGCCGCGGGCAAGCCGGCTCCCGTTTTTGAAGGTGGCACTCTACCCAACAGCGGACTCGACGCGGAAGGCATGGCCTCAGGCCTCTCGTGGGTAACCCGGAACGGGTTTCTCGGGATCAGCCGGAGCGGTTTCAACACCGATTACGGCGTGCCGGGCCACGCCCACGAGGGAGAGGACGAAGGCGGCGTGCGGATCCGCCTCCGCCAGCGACGGAACGAGCTGCAAGGCGAGTGGCGCGCACCCCGTGCGACGGACCTGGTGCAAGGCGTGCGACTGAAGTTCGGGCGCGGCGACTACCGCCACACCGAGGTCGAGCCGGATGGCGCGATCGGAACCGTCTTCACCAACCGCGGCCACGACGGCCGCGCGGAGTTGCTGCACGGAGGAGGCACGGGTTGGAGCGGAGCGGTTGGAGTGCAGTCCGGCCGCAACCGCTTCACCGCCGACGGCGAAGAGGCGTTCCTCCCCAATTCAACGAGCCGCACCGAGGCGCTCTTCGCCTTCGAGGAACTGGCCCGTGGCGCGGTAACCTGGCAGGCTGGGGGCCGGGTCGAACGCGCGCAAATTGCGGCGGACGGACGCCGTGCGCGTAGCGAAATGACCTTCAGCGGCGCCCTCGGGGCGGTCTGGCGCGTAGCGCCGGAATGGACCCTCGCACTCTCCGCTACGCAGACGCGACGCGCCCCCAACGCGCAGGAGCTCTTCGCCGACGGACCGCACGCGGGCACGCAGGCCTACGAGATCGGCGACGATGATCTGGGCACGGAACGCTCCACCGGCCTCGAGGTGAGCCTGCGCCGCCGCGTCGGCGATGTGACCGGCGCAGTGTCGGTGTTCACGAACCGATTCGCAGGCTACATCTTCGAACAACCCACTGGGCTGGTGGCGGTCGAGCATAAGGGCGGATGGAAATTCGTGGACGAACACAACCCGGAGGCCGCGGATCACGGCGGGCTACCGGTTTTCCGCACGGTGCAGCGCGCCGCCAACTTCTGGGGCTTCGAAGTGGAAGCGCTTTGGCACCTCCACGAGGCGCCCGGCAGCCAGTTCGACGTCCGTTTCACGGCCGATTTTGTCCGCGCCAAGGAGGGCGGCCGTCCCCTGCCCCGCCTACCGGAAGCGCGCGCCGGCGTCGGGCTGCTCTGGGCCTCGGTCGCGTGGACCTTCGGCGTGGACTACCTGCATGCGTTCCCACAGCGCCAAGTCGCCGCGCATGAGACCAACAGTGACGGCTACCGTCTGCTCGGGGCCAATGTCAGCCGCGCGCTTAAGTTCGGCGCGGTCGAGGCCGAGGCGTTTCTCCGCGCCACGAACCTCGCTGATCGCGAGGCGCGGCCGCACACGTCGTTCCTCAAGGAACTCGCGCCCCTGCCCGGCCGCAGCGTCACGGCCGGCGTGCGGTTCAGCTTTTGACGCTCACCGCGCCTCGCTGAGCCGCGCGATCACCGCGGGCAGCAAGGCGTGTTCGGCGGCGTGCACCTTCGCGGCCACGGCCTCGAGGGTGTCGCCCGGCTCGATGCGCACGGCGGCCTGGTCGATGATCGGGCCGCCGTCCACCTCGGCCGTGACGTGATGCACGGTGCAACCCGTGATCTTCACGCCGCGGCGGAAGGCCTGACCGATGCCATCAAGCCCCGGAAAACTCGGCAGTAGGCTAGGATGCAGGTTGATGACGCGCCCCGCGAAGTGCGCGAGGAAAGGCGGCTTCAGCACCCGCATGAAACCCGCCAGCACGATCAGGTCGGGCCGGCAGGCGTCGATCGCCTCGATGTAGCGTCGCTCGCCCTCGCCATCGAGTTTCGTGCGGAAGGGCGCGGCGTCCAAAAACTCCGCCGGCACCTTGAAACGCGGCCCGAGGGCCAGGATGCCCGCGGCAGGCTGGTCG
>JAURJO010000319.1 GCA_030832235.1 Verrucomicrobiota bacterium | reverse complement strand
CGTCGGACGGCTCGGGGGGAATGTCGGTGTCGAGAGCGCTCCGGGCCAGGGTGCGCTGTTTTGGTTCGAGCTGCCTGCCCCGCCGGCGCCGAAGACCGGCTGAACCGCGGTCGCGCGAGTTCGGGCTTCAGCCTGCCGCCGTCACCTGTTTCGTTCGGCGCATGCCGGACTTCATCTCGCCCCGCTCCGTTCCCTCAACCTCCCGTCGAGCCTTCGTCGGCCGTACCTTGGCCGCCGGTCTGGCGTCCGCCGGATTGGCCAGGGCCGCCGACTCCGCAAAGCCGCCGGGCCGCGTGGTGCGGAACGGACGCATCAACCAGTCGGTGGTCCCGTGGTGCTTCCGCCCCATGACACTGGAGGAACTGTGCGATCACTCGGTCGTGCTCGGCTTGCGCTCGGTGGAGCTCGTCACGCCCGACAAGTTTCCCGTGCTCCGCCAGCGTGGCCTGGTTTGCGCGCTCACCAGCAGTCACGGCTTCGCCAAGGGCTTCGCGCACACGGAGGAGCACGCGGAGTGCCTGCGGGTCCTCCGGGAACGAATCGATGCCACCGCGGCCGCGGGCTTCCCTGCGGTGATCACGTTCTCGGGTTTCCGCCGCGGTCTTTCCGACGACGTCGCGATGCGCAACATGGTCGACGGGTTGAAAAAGATCGCCGGTCACGCCGAGCAGAAGGGCGTCACGCTCTGTCTGGAGATGCTCAACTCGCGCGTCGCGGAGGAGATGAAGGGCCACCCCGATTATTTTTGCGACGACATCGACCGCTCGGTGGAGATCTGCCGTCGCGTCGGGTCCGAGCGCGTAAAGGTGCTCTTCGACATCTACCACGTGCAGATCATGCACGGCGACGTGATCACCCGCATCCGCCGGCACAAGGACTGGATCGGTCACTACCACACGGCCGGGGTGCCGGGTCGGAACGAGATCGATGACACGCAGGAGATAAATTACCCGCCGATCATGCGCGCGATCGTGGAGACGGGTTACAAAGGTTTCGTCGGGCAGGAGTTCATCCCACGTCGCGACAAGGTCGCCTCGCTCGCCGACTCGGTCCGGATCTGTGACGTCTGATCCGGACTGCCGGCGCGGTCACTTCCAGACCGGGACGACGTCCTCTTTGCGCACCCAGCCAGTCTGGCCGCCCTCGAAGGCGAGCCGATGCCAGCCGAGGAAGGATCTGTCGATGAGTGCGAGTCCGCCCGCGGCAAGGGGAGTCGTCTTTTGCGCGGTGTCGGCTTCGGTCGGGATGGAACGCAAGGTGGTGGCGCGGGCGACGATCGCGGACTCCGGGTGGGCGGCGGCGCCGTAGGCGAGGATGCCGTTTACGGACAGCGCGGCCAGCACGAGGGCGGCGACTCCGATGGAGGCGGAGACCCACTTCCAAGCGCGGTGAGCCCCTCGGTAGGCGCGTAGAAGGAGGATCGCGATAGCGGCGGCGAGCAGCCATGCCGCGCCGACGAGACGGAATTGCCAGTCGGCGGGCGAGGCGTCGCGCGCCAGGGTCCGGACGACACCCGGCGTGATGAATCCGGCGAGCGGTGAGGCCGCGGCGCCGAGTTTTTCCGCCGTACGCGTGAAGTGCCAGCGTACCGCGGGTTGGGCGGGATTCTGCACGAAGGCGACGGCGGCGTGGGCCGCTGCCTCCGCCGGGCGGTCCAGTTGTTCGAGGGCGAGGGAAAGGTTGTGACGCGTGCTCCAATCAAGCGGAGCCTTCCGGAGGGCCTCACGCCACGTGCTTTCCGCCGCGGGGAAGTCACCTTTGCGGTAGGAAACGCCAGCGTCCGCTGAAGCAGCACGGAGTGTGAGTGATGCGCCGAGGACCAGCGTCACGGCAGCGGCAAAAGGCATGAGGTTACGCGGCAGAAAAAGCCGATGGAAGCGGAACGGCGGTGTCTTCTTGCGCGCGAGGGCCTCCTGGGCGCGGGAACCCCAGTCCGCGGGCAAGCCGCCTTGCTTCCCGTAAATCGCCCGATCCGCCTCGCGCCAGAGATCGCTCCACTCCGTGGAGTCGATGGCGTCCGCCGAGGGAGCGGCCTTCGCCAAGCCCCAGAGGATCGCGGTGTCGCGCTGCCACGCCACGAGCAGGCCCGCCTTCCGGTCCGCGGCGGCGAGGTCGATTTCCCGCAGGGTGGCCGCGAGGCGGACGCGCGCTTCTCGTTGCGGGCGCGCCGGGTCGGTTTCCCGCGCCCGACGCAGCGCCAGCCAGAACCAGAACAACACCGTGAGCGCGAACGGGGTCGCGGTGGCCAGGGCAAGTCCGCGAAGGGTGAAGGGCGCCTGGGCGTTCGGTCCCGACGGCAAGGGATCCCGGGGAATTCCGGCGGGAGCCGCGGCCGCGGCGACCGGCTTGGGCGGAGTCTTCTCGGTGGGTGCCGCTTGGGCGGACTCATCGGCGCCGGCCGACGGGTTCGGCATGACGTTGAATTGCGGTGCGGCGGGAGTCGTGATGACGAGGGACGTCTTCGGTGTGGTGACGGTGCGGTAGGTGCCGCTCTGCGGATCGAAGTAGGCGAGCGTGACCGGCCCGAGCGTGTACGTGCCCGGCTTTGAAGGAACGAGCACGACATCCTCGGTGAGGGTGGCGTCGAAAAGCTTGCCTTCCGCGGGTGTGCGGCGGGCCTTCGGCTGCACGACCTTGAAGTCATTCGATACACTGCGTGCCGGTAGGCCGGTGAGGTCCGGCCAGTTACCGGTGCCGGTGAGTTCGAGCGTCCATGTCACGGGCTCACCCACGGCGGCTTTCTCCGGCACCACCTTGGAGGTGAGTTTGAATTGTCCGACCGCGCCGCCGAACCCCGCCGGAGCGCCCGGGGGGAGGGGTTTCACTTCAACCGTCGGTTGATCCGACGTCACGGACACCTGCTCCATGCGAGGTTGGGAGATGATGCCGAAGCCGATCGTCCCGGTCTGGACGCTGATGAGGTGGGTGGCGGCCTCGAGTTTGAGGGTGTTCGCCACGCGGGCCACGGCGCGGGTGCGGAAGATCACGTTCACGCGGCGTTCGCCGCCGGCGTTGCGCTCCGTCACCTCGGGTTTCGACCAGTCCTCGGCCACGAGGGGCGCAGGGTTCCAGTCGAAGCTCGGGCTGATCTGCGGATTGGTGCGGCGCGCGGCCGAGAGCTCGTAGGTGAGGCCGAGGACCTCGCCGGCCCAGACGCTCCGGCGCTCGGGGGCGAGCCGGGAGTTCGCGAGAGTATCGATGGCCACGGCCGGTCGCGCGGCGTCGAACGCCTCCACGCGCACGTCGCCCTTATTGGTGCGCACGGTGAAGGCGGGAATGCGCAAGGGCTGGTTGCCTTGGGAGCGTACCGCGTAGCCCAGCGTGACGCTCCGCGTCATCTGGAAATTCACGATGTTCACGCTCTCGGAGCGGCCGGAGAACGCGAACGCCACCCCGGGGATCGAGGGCAGGGCAGGCTGGCCGTCCGGCTCGCAGTTCTCGAAGACGAGCGCGAGGTTGGTACCGAGGCCTCCCTCGGACTGTTCCCAGCGGGCGGTCTGCGCGGTGGCGGCGGCGATCAGGGCCGATATGGACAGGATAAAGCGGAAGAAGCGCATGGTGATCACCAGGTCTTGCCCGTGCGGGGAGTGTTTTTGCGCTCACCCTTCCGGTCGCCCTCCATCATCTGGAAAAGCTGCGCGGGGGAGTCCTGGTTGCGGAGCTGGTCAAGTTTCTGGAGCGGCAGCGCCAATGCGGGGTCGGCCTTCTCCTGCTGGTCCTCAGGTTTCCGTTCCGGGGCGCCACCGACCTGCTGCATGTTTTCCGGCGGCGGGGGCGGAGGCTGGTCCTTCTTGGTCATGTCGCCGAGCGCCGACTCTTCGTCCGGTTTCCGCTGCGCCTGATCCTGCTGCTGTTGTTGGGAGTCTTTTTGCTCCTGGGATTTGTCCTGCTGGTTCTGCTGTTGTTGCTGCTGCTGGTCGTTTTTCTGCTGCTCGCTTTGCTGGTCCTTCTGCTGGTCCTGTTGCTGCTGTTTCTCGTCGGACTTCTTCTGGTCCTCGTTCTTGTCCTGCTTCTGGTCGTCTTTCTTGTCCTCGCGTTCCTTCTCGTCGAGCAGGGCCTCGAGATCGCCGCGGAGTTTGCCCCAGTCGGCCGCCTTGGCGTCGAGCTTCTCGCCGAGTTTCACCCCGGCGATCGCGTCGTGGACAGGGCCCGGCAGAACCGGTTGACCCTGGGATTGCAGGCGCGAGCCCCAGTTCAGCGTCTCGCCGGCGAGCTCGGCCCAATCGCGGGCGGCGGGCTTGGCGGCGGAAGAAAGGCGGCCGACGATGCGGCCGAGCGCGGCCGGATCCCCCGGGGGCGCCTCGACGGGCATAGCGGCCGCGGCATTCGGGGAAGAACTCCCGGGATTCGCCAGTTTGGCGGCGGCAACGAGGTCGCTCCCGCCGAGGGCGAGCAGCATCAACGCCAGCGCGGCCGCGGCGGCCGGGGCGGCGGACTTGGCGGTGCGAAGGGTGACGGCGCGGGATTTCGGACGCACGGGAAACTCGTGGTAAAGGCTGACGAGCAGGCACCAAAACGCGAGCGCGAGCGGCCATTGGAAGCGCTCGACCTGGCGCACCGTGTTGGTTTCCACGAACTCACCGCGCCGGCCGCGCTCGATGGTCTCGCTCACTAGTCCCGCGACATCGATCCACGCGCTCGCGTCGCGGTAGACACCGTCGGTCGCGCGCGCCAGCTCCTGCAGGGTGGCCGACTCCAGCCGGGACAGCACGACCGCGCCGCGGTCGTCCTTGAGGAAGCTGCCATCGCTTTCGGGGATCATGCCGCCGCCGGCCGTGCCTACGCCCAGGCCGATCACGCGAACGCCCTTTTTCTTCAGCGGTTCGATGCGTTCCTTCCAAGCGGGGTCGGTCGCCTCGCCGTCGCTAAGGACGATGAGAAAGCGGTCCGCTGCGCCGGTTGTGCCGAAGGCCTGCGCCGCGGTGTCGAGCATGGCGCCGTAATTTGTCCCGACTTCCGGGAGAAAGCCCGGGTTCAGGCCCGGCAGGAACTCGCGCAGGATTTCGTAGTCGGCGCTCAATGGCGCCTGCAGGAACGAGGTGCCGGCGAACACCACCAGCCCGACGCGCTCGCCCGCGAGTTTCTCGAGGAGCGACTGGATGAGGAGCTTGGCGCGGTCGAGGCGCGACGGGCTGACATCCGTCGCGAGCATCGAACGAGAAAGATCCACGGCCAGCAGGATCTCGCGCGACTGGTCGAAGACCGGCTCCTCGATGCGGCCCCATTGCGGCCGGGCGAGAGCGACGGCCGCGAGCGCGAGGCCGAACCACAACCACGGACGAAGACGCGGAACTCCGTCGGCGGCGCGTCCCGGGCGTTCGGTCGTGAGCGTCACCGAGGAGGGGCCCGCCTCGGCGCGCAGGATGTTCGGATGGTCCGCCGCGCCGCGTCGGCGGCGGCGCGCGATATCCCAGGCCGCCAGGCCGGCGGGCACGAGCAGGAGCCAGAGCAATTTCGGAACGGCGAAGATCATGCGGCCGCCTCCCGGCGCTGGAAGGGACGGGCGAAGGCCGCTCCCGCGAGCAGCGCGACAAGGCCGGGCGCGGCGAGCCACCAGAAGAGTTCCGTCGCCACGAGGTAGCTCTTGGCCTGGAACTCGATTTTCTGCGCCCGGTCGATCGCCCGGAAGGCGCTCTCGATCGTGCCGGTGTCGGCCACGCGGAAGAACTTCCCGCCGGTCTGGTTGGCGATCTCCCGCAGCGTGCCCTCGTCCAGGTCCGACAACATGCGCTGGTAGCCGCGCTTGCGTCCCTCGTCGTCGTAGACGGGTACGGGAACGATGCCCTCCTTGCCCGAGCCGACCGTGTAGACCGGGATGCCGCGGGATTTCGCGATGCCCGCGGCGTCGAGCGGTGCGAGCGCCCCGCGGTTGTTGGCTCCGTCGGTCATCAGCACGACAAAGGCCCCGATGCGGCGGCCCGCGCGGTCGCGCTTGGCCTGCTCGAGGCGGGTGAGGGCGACGCCCAAGCCGTCGCCGATCGCGGTGCCGTCCTCGACCATGCCGATCCTCACACGCGAGAGCTGCCGCGCGAGCCAGCCGTGGTCGAACGTGAGCGGCGCCATGGTGTAGGCGCGGCCGGCGAACAGCACGATGCCGATGCGGTCGGTGGGCCGGCGCTCGATGAACGCCTGGATGACCGGCTTGATCGCCTGCAGGCGGTTGATGCGTTCCCCGTCCTTCTCGAAGTCCTCGGCGCGCATCGAGGTCGAGAGGTCGATGGCGAGAACGATGTCGTAGCCCTCGGAGCGCACCTCGCGCTTGTCCTCGACCCGTTGCGGACGCGCGAGGGCGACGACGAGCAGCGCGAGGCCGAGAAACGCGAGCCCCGCGGGCCAGCGGGCGGGTGCGGCGAGCGAGGGGCGGTGCCAGGCGGCGGCGAACGGAACGATCAGCACCGGGGTGCGGCGTCGTCCACGAAGCCACGCGAGCACCGGCAGCGCGGCGAGCGCGATGAGCCAGAGCGGGTCGTGCAGGACGATGTTGTCCATCGCGGGTTTCAGCGGCCGCCGGTCTGCATCCGCGCGTGGAAGAAGCGCACCAGCGCGTCGAGGCGGTTTTCCTCGGTCGTGAACGTGAGGCGGGAGAGGGGATCCGGGAATAATTCCAGCCACGCGTTTTCCCGCTCCCGGACCCAGGCGGCGTGGGCGGCGCGTTCCGCCGCTCCGCCGTCGAGCGTGACCAGCCGGCCGGCGGCGGGGTCATAAGCCGCGATACGGGCCGCGGGAAACTCCCTTTCCCACGGATCGTCCACGCGGAAGCCCATCGTCTGGTAGCGCCGGCGCAGCACCGCCCAGCCCTCCGGTTGCGGTCCGCCGCGCGGGCCGCGGGCGGAAGGCGGGAAATCGCCGAGCCAGATCAAAATGCTGTGCTTCGGGGCGGCGCGCGCAAGGAAACGCCAGGGCGGGACCGGCGCCGCCTCGGTGGGGTCCGGTGCCGGCTGCGAGAGGAGACTCGCGGCGAGATGCAGGATGCGGCCGCGGCCGCGCACGGGTTCACGGACCATCGTGCCGCCGGGGGAGGCGTGGACGAAACCGACGCGGTCGCGGTTCACCGCGCCGAGCAGCATGACGAGGCCGGCGATCTCCAGCAGCGCCTCGCGTTTTGATCGCGCGCCGGAACCGAAGAGCAGCGAGGGCGAGTCCTCGAAGACCAGCAGCAGCGTGACCTCGCGTTCCTCGACGAATTTCTTGCGGTACGGTTCCCCGAGGCGCGCGGTGACGTTCCAGTCGATGTCCCGCACGTCGTCGCCGAACTCGTACTTCACCACTTGGTCGAATTCCATTCCGCGGCCGCGGAACGCGGAGCGGTACTCGCCGCTGAGCACGTTCTCGACGGCATGGCGCACCCGCCACTCGAGCCGCCGGAGCAGCGCGAGCGGATTCCCCAGGCTGGGAGTCGGACTCGTGGTCGCCATCGTGCGCGTGCGGCGGGCGCCGCGCTCAAGCCGCGCCGGCGGGCACGGGTGTGCGCTCGATCACCTGCGCGATCACGCGGTCGGCGGTGATCTCCTCCGCCTCTGCCTCGTACGTCAGTCCCACGCGGTGACGCAGGATGTCGGGCGCGAGGTCTTGGATCAGCGCGGGCGAAACAAAGTCTTGTCCCCGCAGCCAAGCGAGCGCCCGTCCCGCCTGGTAAAGGGCGAGGGAGGCGCGGGGCGACGCGCCGAAGGTCAGGTGGCGCTTCGCGTCGCCGGATTTCTCGGCCAGCGCGCGCGTGCCGCGCACAACGGCGAGAATGTAGCCCTGAACCGCCGGCGAGACGTGCACCTGGTCGACCGCCGCGCGCAGGGCGAGCAGTTCCTCGCCGTTGGAAACGGGGGCGAGTGCCGGCTGGCGCGTGACCTGGCCCCACCGCTCCATCATGGCCGACTCCTCGGTCTGGGAGGGGTAGTCCACGAGGAGCTTGAAGAGAAACCGGTCCGTCTGCGCCTCCGGCAGCGGGTAGGTGCCTTCCTGCTCCACCGGATTCTGCGTCGCCATCACGAAGAACGGCTTCGGCAACGGATGGGTGTGGCCACCGATCGTCACCTGGCGCTCCTGCATGCCTTCCAGCAGCGCACTCTGCACCTTGGCGGGCGCGCGGTTGATTTCGTCGGCCAGCACGAGGTTGGCGAAGATCGGCCCGCGGTGGGCGGAGAACTCGCCGGTCTTCGGCTGGAAGATCATCGTGCCGACCACGTCGCTCGGCAGCAGGTCCGGCGTGAACTGGATGCGCTCGAACTGCACCCCCAGCGCAGTGCCGAGGGACCGGATGAGCAGGGTCTTGGCGAGGCCGGGCATGCCTTCGAGCAGGACGTGGCCGTTCGCGAGCAGTGCCACCAGGAGGCGTTCGACGACTGCGTCTTGTCCGATGACGGCCTTGCCGATCTCGTCGCGGAGCTTACGGGACCAGGCGGGACCAGCGGTCAGGGAGGCGGGCGTTTGTGACATGCGGAGAGTGGCGCGGTTTGACCCCGGCGGGGCCGATAGGTTTCCCTTGGAGGTAAAGGAGCGCCCCGTGGCTTTACCAATCCAAATCGAGAAACGATTCGCGGCGCTCGGTTGGAGCGTGGCCGACGTGGAGGAGGCGTTCGTCCGCGGCACGGGGCCCGGCGGCCAAAAGATCAACAAGACCAGCTCGACGGTTTGGTTGCGGCACCGTCCGACGGGCATTGAGGTCCGTTGTCAGCGCGAGCGCTCTCAAGCTGCGAATCGCGAACTCGCCTGGCTGACCCTCGGTGACCGGCTCGAGGAACGCGCGCGCGGTCTCGCACGGGCCTCGGTCGAGGCCGCCGAGGCCGAAAGGCGTCGCACGCGTCAAAAGTCCCGGGGCCAGAAGCGCCGCATGGTGGAGGGCAAACGCCGTGATGCGCAGCGCAAGTCCGGCCGCGGCCGCGTCAGCGACTGGTAGACCGCCCGCTCAGGCTTCGACCGTCACCGGATCCCCGACTCGGATCACGCCGGTGGTGCCTTCCGGGATGACGTTCTGGCCGAAGTTCACGTCCTCCGGTTTGCGCGGGTCACGCCGGTAACCCGCCAAGGTGCGCAGGGGCTCGGGCCCGCGTTCCGCGGTTGTCTGATCGGTGGTCGTGACGAGGCAGCGCGCGCAGGGGCCGGCGCTGCGGAAGACAACCGTGCCGATTCGCACGCGCCGCCAGGTGTCCTCTGCGTACGGCGTGGCGCCGGCGACCACGAAGTTGGGCCGGAAACGGTCCATCGGCACCGGCTCTCCGCCACATTCCAGCAACCGGTCGTTCAGGTCGGTCCACGAGGCTTCCGTGAGGATCAGGCCGGGAAAGGCGTCGGCAAACCCCACCTCGGCGCCCGTCATGTCCGCCGGGACTTTGCGCACGGGTCGGGTGAAATCCTCCCCGGCGCGCACCAGCCGGCACCGGGTTCCGAGAAAGTCCGACAACCACCGGGCCGGCGCTTCTCCGCAATCTTCCGCGATGAGCCCCTCGCTGCTCCAGACGGAGACCTTGGTGCGGGCTGCGTCGGGTTGGCTGGCGCGCGCGACTTGGATCACGCCGTGTCCGGGTGCTTCCAGCGTCAGTTCAGCGTTGTTGAGCTTTGTCGCGACGAGCGCCATCCGCGGCAACGTGCGCTGGGTGAGAAAACGTCCCGCGGGGTCGGTGACCAGAAACCGCCGGTCCCCCGCGATGCCCCGTCGGTCGATCACGACGGTCTCCACGGCGCAGCCGCGAAGCGATTTCACGGGATGGATAATAAGGGCGGAGAGATACACGGCGCTGGCGCGTAAACTGCCGCACCGCCCGTCCCGGGCCGAGCGGAATCGCGTTCAGGCGGTCGCGGGCATCGCCGGGCATTCCAACCGCCGGGCGCGGCTGCGGGGCTGGTAGGCGGCGGCGAGCAGTCCGTAGCCCGGGCGCTCCACGCCGGCCGGGGTAAACCGCACGTAGCCCTTTTGCGCCGCCATCCGGACGAGTTCGCCGCGGTGCTGCACACCGAGCTTCCGGTGCAGGGTGCGTCGCACGGTCGAGATCGTGGCGGGGCTCAGGCCCAGTTGGCCGGCGGCGGCCTGGTCGTCGGAGCCGTCGCCGATCACACTCAGCACCACCTGCTCGAAATCGGTGAGGATCCGGAAGAGCGCCCCGGGCGCGGCCGCGAGCTGCCGCAGGCGCGCCGCCGCGCCCGGACTCCAGTAACGCGAGCCGCGGACGATCGCCGGGAGCGCCGCGGCGAACGCCGCCGGAGAGTCCTCGGAGGGGTCGAAGATCCCGTCGACCGACAGGGTACGCAGCACCGCGAGCACGCGGTACTCGTGGCGATCGAGCAGCACGACGACGCGGCGGGCCCGTAGCGGCTCGCGCTTGCATTGCGCCACCAGATCCAGCGCGTCACCGCCGGCGTGTTCGCCGAGCCCGGTGATGAAAAGGTCGAAGGTGACGCGGCCCAGGAGCTCGCGGGCCTCGGCGATGGAGGTGGCGATCGTGGGCCGGGCGGGCGGGAACGCCTGGCCGGCGTGCTGGCGAAGGATGTCGGCGTAAAGCCGGTCCGATTTCAGGATCAGGATCTGCAGCGGGGCGGTGTTCACGCTCCCGTTCGTAGCGGTGTTCATGCGGAGGCCCACGGAGCCACCGTAATTTTTCCGTAAGCGAGCCGTCGATCCGCCCCGGGCCGCGGTTCACGGCCGGCGCCTCGCATGCAGGCGGTAACCCGACTTCGGGATCACCTCTACCCACGCGCGGAGATCTGCGCCGATCGCGGCGCAACTCGCGGCCAGTTTGCCGAGGAGAACGCGGAGATTGCTCGTGTCCCCGCGGAACCGGCGCCCCAGCACCTCGGCGTAGAGCGTGTCGTAGGTCGCCACTTCTCCCGGACGCGTCGCGAGCGCCTCGGCCAGCCCCGCCTCCCGGGGCGTGAGCGTGCGGACCCGTTTGCCGAGGCGCAGCGTGCGGTCGTCGGAACGCAATTCACCTCCGGCGAAACCCAGGGGGGCGGCCGGACGCGCGGCCGGGCGGCGGTCCGTCTCTTCCCGGCGCAGGTGGCGGGCGAGGTAGGCGAGCAGCACCTCGGACCGCACGGGGTCGCGCAGCACGCAGTCGGCGCCGAGCGTGACCTGCCGCGCTTCCTCCGTCGCCGGCAGGCCCGGCCCCGCCAGCACGATGAGGCGTGATGGTCGGCCACCGTCGGCGGTCGCCAGTTCCCGCGCGAGATGATCGGCGTAGCCGTCGGCGAGCGTGTGGCGCGTGACGAGCACGCGGATCTCCTGGCGCCGCAGAATCCGGCGCGCCTCGCGGAGCGAATCGGCCCCCGCCGCCACCCAACCTGCACTTTCCCCGAGGGCGATGAGGGCCAAGCGCTCCCGGCTCGAACTGGAGACAACCAGGATCACGACGCCACATTTCCCCGTCACCTCAGGCCGGCAGGGCGAGCAGGAGCTGGAATTTCGCCGCCTCCGGCGCCACGGCCGCGCCGAGCGCTCCGCGGCACTTCTCGATGCCGCTGAGGAGACCGCGCGGGGTCACGGCGGTCAGCGGCGCGTGTTCACCCTTCAGCCAGTCCTCCACCTCTGTCGGCGTGAGCGAGGGACCGTCGGCGGAGAGGGTGATCACGAGCACGGGGTGGCTGGAGAGCGCGCGTTTGCGGTTGATCCACAGGAGCCTCCGGTTCCGGGGATCGCGCGTCACGGCGTCGAGCCGCGGTGCGAACTCCAGGCCGACGCCGACGGTCGTGCCCGGCGAGGCGCACGCGAGGGTGGCGCCGATCGCGGGGATGACCATCAGCAGGAAATCGATGCCGGACAAACCGCGGACAATCGTGGCGCGTTCGGTTGGCTGGAAGTCGACGCGTTTGCCCACTGACTCGGCGCGGCTGCTGCGCAGGGCGATGTCGATCGCGTGCCGGATGCCCTCGTTGGGCTGGGCGGGCGAGGCATCCCGACTGCCATAGGAGGAGTCGAAGAAGCCGCCCGTGGCGGTCATGGAAGCCTCGGCGGTCTTACGGGCCTCCTCGAGGCCCCGCACGATTTGCGCGAGGCCGGGATCGGAGCGGCTTCGGGCGACCAGTTGTGTGATCGCCGAGATAAGGTGCGCATGGACCGTGGTCTGCAACCCCGCCGTCTGGCGGAGCACCTCGCGCGCGGTCTCCGAGAAGACGATCTCGACGTCACGTTCGAGGCG
The DNA here is from genome assembly GCA_030832235.1 of Verrucomicrobiota bacterium. GTDB lineage: Bacteria > Verrucomicrobiota > Verrucomicrobiia > Opitutales > Opitutaceae > ER46. The sequence continues at coordinate 18,879 of JAURJO010000319.1, read as the reverse complement.
CGCGGCGTCGCGGTCGTCGGCGATAGTGCCGGCCGCGCGCGCGAGGTCCTGTTCTCGGCGACGCTCGCGAGTGCGCTCGATCCAGCTCGGGAGCCGTTCCTCGAGGTCGGCGCGCGTGCCGAGGGGTTTCGGTAGAAAGTCGTAGACCGCCAGCGGGATCGCCCGCTTCAGGTTCTCCGCCGTATCGAACGCGCTGAGCACCACGAATCCGAGTCCGGGATCGAGGTCGCGCGCCGCGTCGATGAACGCGAGACCGTCCATGCGCGGCATGTGGATGTCGGTGATGCAGAGGTCGAACCGGGTTTGCCGGATACGGGCGAGGGCGTCGCGGGCGTCGTGGGCGGAAACCAGCTCGCATTGCCCGCCGATGCGGAGGCGCAGCGAGGCGTGGATCTGGCGCTCGTCGTCAACGATGAGCACGCGGGGTGTCAGCAGCTCGGCGGGGTCGGTCACGGGGTGCCCGAACGCAGAAGTCTTGCGCGGCGGGGTCAAGGAGGCCGCCCGCTTGCGGGGCTAACCGCGGGGAAGCGCGGATAACTCAGCGCCGGGCGTGGAGGACCTGGAACTTCTGGCCGAGCCCGGCGGGATGGAGCAGTTGCATCAACGCGAGTTTGCGCTTTGTCACGCCTCCCGCCTCGGACTCGCTGACCGCGGCGAGCGCCGGCAGGGCGTGGCGGACGAAAAACGCCTCCTGGAAATCCAGCCGCGGCTCCGCGAACCCGTGCCGCCCCAGGGCCGCTTCCAGCCATTCCCAGCAAACGTGGCAGGTCAGATCCTGGTCACCGGGCCGGGCCAGCAGGTCGTCGGACATCTGATGGCGGAAATAGGCGCGGGCGGTCCCGCCCGGCGTGTGCCCGGTCAACTCGGCGAGGGATTTCCCGTAGTCGAACGCGACGAACAGACCGCGCCACGGCTGCCGGGCGATCCGTTCGGCGAGAGCGACCGCGGCCAGCGGCCGATCGAAGCGGTAACCCTCCGCGGCCGCGGGCCCGCCGTTCTCGAAGGGGATATTGATCTCTACCAGGCGGTCCGCATCCAGCTTCACGCCGGTCTCCCACCAGCGGCCGTCGCGGAACACCGTCCGGGCGAAAGGTTGAGCGTCGAACAGCTCGTTGGAAAAAACCACGCAATCCCCGACGAGTTCGAGCGGGTCCCCGCTGCCGATGGTGCGGATGGCGCCGAAGGGATGAGCCACCCCTGTGAGTACGCCTCCGCCGGGTTCGGCGCCGATTTCGACGAACGTATGCGTGCGCGGGTCGCGGTCGCCGAGCAGGCGCACACAGGCCGCGGCGACGAGTTCGCCGAAGACGGGGCCGAGGCTGGTCGCGGTGTAGAAGTCGGCGTCGCGCCGCTTCCCGACCCGCGGCCGGTCGCGCCGGTAATAACCCACGACCGGGTGGTAGAGCGCGAGCTCCATGAAACGTGCGAAGGCGAGCGTGCCTTCCGGGCCCGCGGCGGTGCGGAACGCGGCGAGGAATTCCGGTGACGGCGGCGCGGACGACGAACCCATTTACAAGGCGTTGCCGATGCCCACAGTGGCGCGGATGTTCAAACGCATTCTCACCCTCGCGGCCGGGGTCGCCCTCGGCGCCGCGCTGGTGGAATCGTGGCCGCGCGTCGCCGCGGCGTGGAATTTCTGGCCCGACCGCGGTTTGTCGCGGGCCTCGTCGCGGGTGCGCGAGGTGATGCGGCTGGTCCACGAGCACCACGTCGACGTCGGCGCGGCGGCCTACGACCGTCTCGCGCGGGAGGCGTTGCACGGGATGGTCGAGTCCCTCGACGCCCATTCCGAGTTCCTCGAGAAGGACTCGCGCGCCGGCTTCGAGGAGGACCTCTCCGGTGAGTTCGGCGGGATCGGCATCCAGGTTGAGACGCGGCAGAACCGGATCATCGTGATCGCGCCGACCGCCGGCGGTCCCGGGGAGCGGGCCGGCATCCAGCGCGGCGACGAGATCCTGGGCATCGATGGCCGCGCGGCCGAGGCCGGCGGACTCGACAACGTGGTTTCCCGCCTGCGCGGCGCGCCGGGCACGCGCGTCGAGGTCAGGCTCCTGCGACCGGCCACCCGTGCCAGTCTTTCCCTCACTATCACCCGCGAGGTCATCCGCGTGGAAAGCGTGCGCGGGGCCCGCCTGATCGGCGGCGGGGTCGGTTACCTGCAACTGACGGAGTTCACCGATCACACGGGAACCCAGTTTCGCCGTGCCTTGGAGGATCTGCTGACGCAGGGAGCGAACAGCCTCGTGCTGGATCTGCGCAACAACCCCGGCGGGGTGCTGGAGGCCGCCGTCGAGGTGGCCGAGGTTTTTTTCCGGAAGGGAGAACTGGTGGTTTACACGCAGGGTCGCTCGGCGCGCGACCGGGAGGAGCTTCGCGCGACGACCGAGGGCGCGCCGGTTTCGCGTCCGATGGCGGTGCTCGTGAACTCCGGCAGCGCCAGCGCGGCGGAGATCGTGGCGGGCGCGCTCAAGGACACCGGCCGCGCCGTGGTTGTCGGCGAGCGGACGTTCGGGAAGGGATCGGTGCAGACGATCTTCCCGCTCGACGGCGGCGAGGGGGTGCGGCTCACAACGGCGCATTACTTCACCCCGGGCGGTGAAACGATCCATGAGCGCGGCGTGACGCCGCACGTCGAGGTCGTGATGACGCCCGAGGAGGATGCCAGATTGGCGCGCCAGCGGGCGCGGCCCGATCTGGCTGATCCGGCGGAGTTCAAGGCGCGTTTCGGGCAGGAGCCGATCACCGATCGCCAGCTCGAGACGGCGCTGGCGATGCTCGAGGGATTGCGGCTGGCCGGCGGTCGCGCGGCGAGCGTGGGAACGCCATGATCCTTGCGATTGAAAGCTCGTGCGACGAGTCGGCGGTTGCGCTGTTTGATCCCGGCCGTGGCCTGGTGGCGGAGTTGGTGCACAGCCAGGTCGCGTTGCACGGGCGCCATGGCGGCGTGGTGCCGGACCTCGCCACCCGCGAGCACCTGCGTCACGTCGGGCCGTTGCTGGAACAACTGCGCGACGGACCGGGATTTTCCGGCGTGAAGGAGGTCGTCGTCACCAGCGGTCCGGGGTTGGCCGCGTGTCTTGCGGTTGGCGTGGCCGCGGCCAAGGCCCTCTCTCTCTCGCTGCGTGTTCCCGTGACGGGGGTAAATCACCTGCGCGGGCACGTCTGGTCACCGTTCATTCCCGTGCACGCACAGGCACCGGCGGATTTTCCCGAAGCGCTGGCGGCCGCCTTGCCGCACCTCGCCTTGGTGGTCTCCGGCGGCAACACCCTGCTGATCCGCGTCGGGGAGGAGCGTGCGTTGCGGGTGCTTTCCTCGACGAGGGATGACGCGGCTGGCGAGGCGCTCGACAAGGGCGCGAAGCTGCTCGGCCTGGGTTATCCCGGGGGGCCGCTGATCGAGAGGCGCGCGGCGGGCGGTAATCCGGCGGCGTTTGATTTCCCGCGGGGCATCGGGCGCCGCGACGAACTCGACTTCAGCTTCTCGGGTCTGAAGACCAGCCTGCGTTATCTCCTCGAGGAGATGACGCCGTTGCAGGTGGAGGAGCGGATGGCGGACTTGTGCGCAAGCTACCAGGCGGCGGTGGTTGACGCATTGGCGCGGAAAACCCGGGCGGCGCTGCGCCAGGGTGAGGGTGGTTACCGTAGCCTCGGGATTTCCGGCGGCGTGTCCAACAACGGTGCGTTACGCGCGGCCCTGGCGAGTGAGGCGGTGAAGGCGGGGGTGGAATACCTGGCGGCCGAGCCGCGGCACACCGGCGACAACGCGGGGATGATCGCGTTCGCCGCGTGGACCGATCCGGCGGGTTGCGACCGGTCGGGCGTGCGAGCGCTGCGCGTCGCGCCGGACGCGGCGCCGGCCTGAAGGGCGCCTACTTGTAGTCGCGCCGCAGGTTGCTGGGCAGGATGCCGAGCTCCTCACGGTACTTGGCGACAGTGCGCCGCGCGATCGTGATACCGCGCTCGCGAAGCTTCGCCACCAGGTCCTGGTCGCTGAGCGGACTGGAACGGTCCTCCACGTTGATCAGGTCTGCGATCAACTCCTTCACGCTGGTGTTGGAAACCGACGCGCCGTCCTCCGACTGGTAGCCCGGGGTGAAGAAGTACTTGAACTCGAAGACTCCGTGCGGAGTGCGGACGTACTTGTTGGCGATCGCGCGGCTGACGGTCGTTTCGTGCACGCCGACGACATCCGCCACCTGGGTCATCGTGAGTGGCTTGAGCGAGGAGACGCCGTTCTCGAAGAACTCGCGCTGGGCGTTGATGATCTCGCGGGCGATCCGCTCGATGGTGCGCTGGCGCTGCTCGATCGAGTCGATGAGGAACTTTCCCGACCGCATGCGTTCCCGCAGGTAATCACGGTCCTGTTTTGTAAGGGAGCCCTTGGCGATGAGATCACGGTAGGCCGACGAGATGCGGAGGCGGGGTATGTAGTCGCTGTTGAGGATGATCTTCCAGTCGTCGCCGTCGCGCTCGACGGTCACGTCGGGTACGACGACCCGGTTGCTGTCCTCCGCGAAACGGCGGCCGGGGGAAGGGTCGAGCCGGCCGATCTCCTCGATGGCCGACTGCACGTCCTCCGGGTCGGCCGCGAGTTTGCGGGAGAGCTCTGGAATGCGGCGGCGTTTCAGCAGTTCGAAGTGGTCGCGGATGATGTGCGCCGCGACGGATTCGCCGCGGCCCTTGACGGTCAGTTGCGCGAGCAGGCAGCCGGCCAGATCATCGGCCCCGATGCCCGGCGGATCGAAGGTGCGAAGGATCGCGAGGGCGCGCTGCACCGCGTCAAGCGGGAGTCCCGTCTGCAGGGCGACGTCGGGCGGGGTTTGGGTCAGGAAGCCCCGGTCATCGATTCCGCCGACGAGGTGGCGCATGGCCGCCATCTCCGGTTCAGCCAGATCCGAAAGTTCCGCCTGCCGCATCAGGTGCTCCTGCAGGGATGTCTCGTTGACGAGCGAATCGAGGAGATGCTGCCGGCGCTCGGCATCCTCGGAGGTGTGCGGCTGGCCGCCGGCCTGCGAGAGGTGGTCGCGCCAATCCTGGTCGATCTTGCCGAGGACCTCGAACTCCCGGTCGCGGGTGAAATCCATCTCGTCGTGACGTTTGCCGGGCTCGCCGTCGTCGACCGGAGTCTCGCGGATTTCGCCGCCGGAGGAATCCGTCTCGACCGGGGTGCCGTCCTCGTTGGGATCCGCCTCGCGATCGAGGCTAACCCCGTCCATTGGCAACTCCTCGAGGGTGGGGTTGCTCTGGAGCTCCTCCTGAATGACGGAGCGCAGGTCGAGCGCCGCGACCTGCAGGATCTTGAGCGACTGGCGCAGCTGCGGCGCCAGCACCAGGGACTGCGTCTGGCGTTGCCTTAGCTCGTGGCTGAACCCCGGTCCGCTCATGCGGATGTGGCTTCCTTCAACTCGGCGGGCGGGTTCCGGGCGATGGGATCACGGGATCGCGAATGCCGAAAAGATTCTTCAGGTAGACTGAAAGCTTCTCGGTGGTCGGCCCGTAATCATGTCAGTAAATGTACATTTCTAGTTCCGTCAGCATCTCAAGGGCTGACTGGAAGCGCTGGTCGCGGTCGCGCGTGAGCGCACGCTGGATGATCGCCTCGAGTTTCGCGTCGATGTCCGGCCGCAGCGTCCCGAACGTCGGGATCGGCAGGTTGAGGATGTTGCGTCGCGACTGGGCGCGGTCCGCGGAGCGGAAAATGTTCCGGCCGAGCAGAAGTTCAGTGAGCACGATGCCGAGCGGGAAAAGGTCGGCGCGGGCGTCGGTGATGCCGTAGTTCGCCTGCTCCGGTGAAAGGTACTCGTCCTTACCGGCGATCACTTTGCCTTCTTCATTGTACATGAGGTTCAGGGCCTTCGCGATGCCGAAGTCCGTCAGCTTCACATCCCCCTCGAGGGCCATGAGGACGTTCTTGGGCCCGATATCGCGGTGAACGATGTTCAGGTGAACCCCTTCCCGGTCGCACTTCGTGTGAGCGTAGGCGAGCCCGCGGGCGACGCGGGAGACGATGAAGACCGCGAGATCCACCGGGATCGCCACCCTTTGCCGGCGGTGCTGCTCGATGAACTGCTCGAGATTAACCCCGCGCACGAACTCCATCACCATGAAGTACTGCCCGCCGATCTTCCCGAGGTGGTAGGTCTGGACGATATTGGTGTGGATGAGGTCGGCGACCAGGCGGGCCTCGCCGATGAAGTTGTTCTGGAACTCTTCGATCGCCGAGTACTCCTCGCGGATCAGTTTCACGGCGACGACCTTCCGGAAATTGCCAGCGCCGAGTTGCACCGCCTCGTAGACCACGCCCATGCCGCCCTCCGCGAGCTTGCGGGTCATCTCGTAGTGGAGCTCGTTGAAGATGTGCTGGAGGGCCGGCATGGGGGGAGGGGATCGCCTCGCGACGGGGGTGGCAAGGCATCTTCGCGGAAACGGCGCGGAAATTGCTGCAGGGTTCGTTGACAGGTATTTGTGCGGGGTTAACGTCCGCCGCCATGATCACTTTGACCGCCCGCGCGGCCCAGCAGGTGCGAAAAATGCACGCCGAGCTCGATGCGCCGGGAAAGTTGTTGCGCGTGCTGGTCGAGTCCGGTGGCTGCTCCGGTTTCCAGTACGGTATGTCCTTCGACGAGCCGAAGGCGGATGACGCCCGATTCGAGAGCGAGGGGGTGCCGCTCGTGATCGACCCGGCCAGTCTCGCCTACCTGCAGGGCTCGCACATCGATTTCGACGACGGCCTCCATGGCAAGGGGTTCGAGATAAAGAATCCCAATGCCCAGAGCACCTGCGGCTGCGGGAAGTCGTTCAGCTGAGCGACCGTCCGCTCACGCGGCGGCCGGCTTCCGAGCCGAGTGGAGGGCGACGATCCCGAACGTCATCGGCATGGCCTCGACGGCCTCGAGCCCCGCGGCCGCGATCTCCGCGGCGAGCTCGGCGCGGGACGGAAACGCGCCTATGCTGTCTCCAAGATACAAATACGCGTCCCGGTCCCCGGTCAGACGGCCCGCCAGCGCGGGCAGCAGGCGTCGCAGGTAGAAGTAGTAGAAGGGCCGGAACCACGGGCTGGGCTGCGAGAACTCCAACACGTGGAGCATGCCGCCCGGTTTCAGCACCCGGCGCATCTCGGCCAGGCCGCGCGGGCGGTCCGCCAGATTTCTCAGGCCGAATGCGATCGTAACCGTATCGAAGTTCGCCGAGGGCAGCGGAAGATTGAGGCCGTCGCCGGGCAGGAAGCGGACGCTTTTTTCACCGGGATGCCCAGTCGCTTTCCGCTTCAACTCCGCCTGGTCCAACATGGGCTGACAGAAGTCCATCCCGACGATTTCCGGGGTCGGTTGAAGGCCCCGTGCGATCGCAAAAGCCACGTCACCGCTGCCGGTTGCGAGATCCAGCACGGTGCCGGGGTGGTGCCGGCGCACCGCCGCCACCAGCCGGCGTCGCCACCACCGGTCGACGCCGCCGGATAGCACCCGGTTGGCGGTGTCGTACCGCCCCGCGATACGACCAAACATCGAGTTGACGGCCTTGGGATCCGGCATGGCTAGGGGTTAAACGGGCGTGAATTCCGGACGAAGCGCAAGCCGGTCATAAGGGTTGACGCCTGTCTGGCCGCATAATTATCTCCGCCCGACCCACATCCTTCAGCTTAAGCAAAAAGGAACCCCATGGCCAACCTGACGAAGCGCGAGATTGTCTTGGAAATCTACAAGAAGGCCGGCTTCCCGCAGAAGCAAATCGTTGATACGGTGCAACAGACGCTCGACATCGTGCAGGCCGCGTTGGCTGCCGGTCGAAATGTCGAGTTGCGTAATTTCGGCGTCCTCGAGGTCCAGGTGCGCAAGCAGCGGGTGGGCCGCAACCCCAACAAGCCCGAGGCTGAGGTCATCATTCCCCAGCGCGCCGTCGTGAAGTTCAAGTCAGGCAAGATCCTGAAGCAGCAGCTGAAGAATCTTAACTTGAGCCAGTTGCAGGTTGCTCCGCCGGTTCCGCCCGCGGCCGGCCCGGCCTGAGCCGCATCTCACGCGGTATCCGCCGCCCTTCCTCCTCCAGCCGCGCCGACGCGCGGCTTTTTTGTTGGCGCCGTCCTTCGATGTCGCGCCACCATCGGCGGCCATGGCCACTTTCCAGACGCTGCCGGGATTCCGTGAGTTTTACCCCGAAGACCTAGCCGGGCGTAGCCACATTTTCCGACTGTGGCGCCAGACCGCCGCCAGCTTCGGTTTCGCGGAGTACGACGCGCCGGTGCTGGAGCCGCTGGAGTTGTACAAGGCGAAGTCGGGGGACGAGATCGAGGCGCAACTCTTCAGTTTTACCGACAAGGGCGGGCGCGAGGTTGCGTTGCGGCCCGAGATGACCCCGACCGTGTGCCGGCTCGTCGGGGCGCGCGCCAATGCGCTCCGGCGGCCGATCAAATGGTTCAGCATCGGCGAGTTTTTCCGCTACGAGCGGATGCAGAAGGGACGCGGCCGTTGTTTCTTCCAGTTCAACGCGGACATCTTCGGCGAGCCCGGCCCGGAGGCGGAGATCGAGCTGATCGCGCTGCTCGTGCAATGCCTGTGCGCGTTCGGGCTCACGGAGCAGGATTTTTACGTGCGGCTGAGCGACCGGAACCTCTGGTTCCACTATCTTGGCGCCCTCGGGCTCGACGAGCCGAGGATCCGAGCGGTGCTCACGGCGGTGGATCGGCACGAGAAGCATGGCGATGCGGCCTTCGCGAGTTACTCGGAGCAATTCGGACCGCTCGATCCCGGCATCAAAGAGCGCGTGATGGCGTTTCTATCCATCCGTTCGCTGGCCGCGCTCGAGCAGACCCTCGCGGGCATCAACGATGAACGCCTCGCGGCGCGGTTGGCCGATTGGCGGCGGCTATTGCGCGCCCTGGAGGCGATGGGCCTGGGGCGGTACGTCGAGGTCGACCTCGGGGTGGTGCGCGGTCTCGCCTACTACACGGGATTCGTCTTCGAGGCCTTCGATCGCAAAGGCGACTTGCGCGCGCTCGCGGGAGGAGGTCGTTACGACGACCTTGTGCAGAAACTTGGCGGACCCACGTTGCCGGCGGTGGGTTTCGCGATCGGCGACATGACCTTCGCCCTCCTGCTCGAGCAGCGCGGGCTGATGCCGAAAATCCTGCACGCCCCGGACGTCTTCTGCGTCATCGACGGCGAGACGGGCCGGCTGGCCGCTTTTCCCGACATCCATGCGCTGCGCGCGGCGGGGTTCCGCGTCGAGTATCCCCTTCGCGACTCCGCCTTCGGCAAGCAGTTCAAGGCGGCCTCCGAGTCGGGCGCGCGTCTGGCGCTGATCTACGGCGGCGATGAGGTCGCACGCGGGGTGGTGAAGGTGCGCGATCTCGCGCAGCGGTCGGAAGTCGAAGTGCCGAAATCCCAGGTCGCGCTGCACGTGCGCGACTTTCTGTCGGTTCGTTAGGCGGCGACCGGCGCGGTGGCCGCGGGCATCGGCACCCGGTCGCTGGCGGAGGGAGCGGTCGCGAACTCCGGTCGCTCCAACGCGCCGGCCAGATCCGCGATCCGCACGGCTGCACCCGTCGCGATGCTGCGGTTCGCCGCGATTCCGACCATCACCGAGCAGGCTCCGGCGCGCTGGTCGGCCTTGCGCCGCAGCGGATCCGGAGTCGCCTCGGGCGAGAAGATGTCCTCCAGCATCAGCCGGTCACCGCCGCCGTGATCGCCCTCTGCGCTCCACGGTTTTATGTCCCGGGCCGCGCCCCGCAGGGGAATCACCCGGATGCGCACGCTATCCGGCACGATCGCGCCTTGGGCGCTTTCGGTGCCGTTGACGTAAACCGACTCGACGACGCTGTGCTCGAGCCGGCCCCGCGTGCCATTGAACGCGACGGTATATCCCTCCCAGGCGTTGAAGGCGTTCAGGGAATAGGAGAGGGAGGCGCCGTTGTCGTACGACACGATGGCGTTCATCGTGTCCTCGATGTCGATGTCGGGGCGGAAGACGCACCGGTCGCGCCGGTACCCGTCGTGCCGCTCCTGCTCCAGGTAGAGGCTCCGCAGCCCGGGACTCGCGCGCAGGTCGAGGCGGAATGCGCAGGTGTTCGCCTCCGGGCAGTCGAGGCAGCGCTCGTGCGGTCCGGACAAACCCAGCCGTCGCGCCATCTCCGGGGTGTAGAAGTCCCGCTTTCCGGTCGCCGAGACCGTGATCGGCATCGCGCCCAGCCACCAGTTCACGAGGTCGAAGTGATGGGTCGCCTTGTGCACCAGCAGCCCGCCCGAGTTTTCCTTCCGCGCGTGCCAGCGCCGGAAGTAGTCCGCGCCGTGGTGCGTGTTGAGCAACCAATGGAAATCGACCGATAGCACGTCGCCGATTTCTCCCGACATCAGCAGTTCCTTCACGTGCGAGCGCGGCGGGGAGTAGCGGTAATTGAACGTGACCTGGCAGCGGCGGCCGGTCCGCCGGCACGCGTCGAGGATGCGCCGGCAGCGTTCCGCGTCCGTCGTCATCGGCTTCTCCGTGATCACGTCGCAACCGGCCTCCATCGCGCGCACGAGGTAATCGTCGTGCGACGAGTCGACCGTCGTCACAATCACCACCGCGGGCCGCTGCTCGCGGAGCATGCGCTCGAAGTCGCCGGCCAGGTAGCCCGCGGGGGCAGCACCGGCTTTGCTCCGGCAGCGTTCGCGGCTGAGTTCGATCCGGCCCGCGTTGAGGTCGCACAGGCCCACCAGTTCCGCGGCGTCGGCGTGCCGGCCCAGAATGGCGTCGCGGTAAAGCTCGTGGCGCGAGCCCAGGCCGACAATCGCGTAGCGTCGGCGTCCAACGGAGGAGAGGGCGGGGGAGGTGGAGACTGACATGTCTTCGCAGCAACGAATACGGGAACTTATCGTGGGAGGTTGCCGGATCGGTCGGGGGAGGAGAAAAGTCTCGAAGGTTCGTTTCCGGCTGCCGCTCCCCGCAATCCCCTTAGCTTACGGACGGTCAGAATGATACGCGGCCTACGCCGGCGCTTTTTGGTTTGGTCCGGCTCGCCGAACTTGAAAGGTAGCGGGTGCATGACCCCGCCCCCGCCAGGCTGTTTGCCCCCTGTCGATGGTCATCACATGCCGCGCCGTCGTGCGCTGGAGATTCTCGGGGTCGCTTCCTTGCCGCTTCCACTCATATCCGGGGCATTCGCCCGCGCCGCCGCTTCTCCCACCGCCGCACCCATGTCATCACCCGTTCCGCCGGTTCCCGACCTCGTCAACCTGCATCCGCTGCTGGAGAACATGGCTCGGGAGCACGCCCCGCGGATGTCGTTTCTCGACGCGCGCTGGAAATCGCTCGAGGAGTGGAAATCCGCCGCGCGTGAGGTGCTGATCGACCGGCTGGGATACCAACCCGCGGCCCGGCCGCCCGGCGCGGAGTTGGTGCGGCGCGAGGAGCGCGACGGCTTTGCCGTCGAGGTCGTGCGCATCCACGCCACCGAGGCGTATTCCATCCCCGCGCGCGTGCTGGTTCCCGCGGATAAAGCGGGGCGGCGTCCGGCCGTGCTGGCGCTGCATTGCCACAGCGGTCGCTACACTTGGGGGCACGAGAAAGTGCTGTCTGCTCCCGGCGAACCCGCGTTTCTCACCACTTTCCGCCGAGGCACCTACGAGCGGCCGTGGGCCGAGGCGCTGGCGCGGCGCGGGTACGTCGTGATCGCGATCGACGCGTTCTATTTCGGCGAACGCCGGTTGCGGGTGGAGGACCTCGACCCGGCGCGTGTCTTTCCGGAAGTGCGCGACGCGCACGCGACCGTCCGACGCACGACCCCGGGCTCCGAGGAATGGACCGCCGCGGTGAACAAGGTCTGCGGCTTCTACGAGCACCTCACCGCGAAGGCCATCACGGCGACCGGGGCCACCTGGGGCGGCGTCCACGTCTGGGACGATAGGCGCGCGATCGACTACCTGTGCACGCGGCCCGATGTGGATCCGGCGCGCATCGGCTGCGCGGGGTTATCGGGCGGCGGATTCCGCACCGCCATGGCGATCGGCGCGGACCCGCGGATCAGGGCGGCGTGCGTCAGCGGCTGGATGACGGGTTTTGCGGACCTGCTGCCGCAGCACTTGCGGCACACGTGGATGGTGTTCACGCCGGGGCTGCGTCGGGCGCTGGACCTGCCCGACGTGGCCGCGCTGCACGCCCCCGGCGCGCTGTTGGTGCAGCAATGTCGGCGCGACCACTTGTTCCCGCTGCCGGGCATGGAGGCCGCGGTGGAGAAAATCGGCCGCGTGTACTCCAAGGCCGGGGTGCCGGAGCGTTTCCGCGGCACTTTCCACGACGTGCCGCACTCGTTTTCGCCGGCGATGCAGGAGGAGGCGTTCGCGTGGCTGGACCGCTGGCTGTGACGCTTGCGCGGGCGTTGCGTCGCGCGCCGCGCCGTGCCCGATTGGAGATCGCCGCATGAACCCACCCGAGGACCTCACCCGCGTCCCCCACACCGATCCGCTCGAGATCTACCGTTACCGCGACGGGCTCTACGCCGTGGATCTGCTGACGGCGGCGGTCTGCGAGTTCGACTTCTTCACGTGGCTCGACGCCCACCCCGGCGAATCGGATGCGATTGCGCGCGGACTTGGACTGGCGGCGCGTCCCCTCGACGTGATGCTGACGCTCTTCACGGCGGACGGTTTCCTGCGCCGCGACGGTGCGACCTACCGGCTCACCTCCCGGGCCCGCGAGCATCTGGTGAGCACATCCCCGTTTTTTCTCGGGCCCTATTACGCCTCGCTCAAGGACCGGCCGGTCGCGCGGGACTACGGCGTGGTGTTGCGCACGGGGCATGCGGCTAACTGGGGCAGCTACCGCAACGAGAAACCGTGGGACGACGCGATGCGCACGGAGGCCTTCGCAACCTCGTTCACCGCGGCGATGGATTGCCGCGGCGCCTACCTCGGACCGGCGCTCGCGAAGGCCGCGCCGCTCACCGGCCGCCGCAGCCTGCTCGACATCGCCGGAGGCTCGGGCGTGTACGCGTGCACCTTGGTCGCGCATCACGCGGGCCTGCGGGCGACGGTGCTGGAGCGGCCGCCGGTCGACGCGATCGCGCGCACCATGGTTGCCCGCCGCGGCTGGGATTCCCGCGTCACGGTGGCCGCGGGCGACATGTTCCGCGATCCGCTGCCGCGCGGGCACGACGCGCACCTGTTCTCGAATGTACTGCATGATTGGGACGTGCCCGGCGTGCGCGCCTTGCTGGCGGCCTCGTTCGCGGCGCTCGAGCCGGGCGGTGTGATCATCGTGCACGATGCCCACTTGAACGCCGACAAGAGCGGTCCGCTGCCCGTCGCGCGCTACTCCGCCCTGCTGATGGCGATCACCGAGGGACGCTGCTACGGGACGGCCGAGATGGCGGACCTGCTGGCGGAAGCGGGATTCACGGGGTTCGGCTTCCGGGAAACCGTCGCGGATCGCAGCGTGGTTTGGGCGGAGAAGCCGCGTGGCTGATTTTTACCGCATCCTGCTCTTTAACTTTACCCCGTTTCCCCATGTTCACCCTCGGCATTGATTTCGGCACCAACTCGGTGCGCGCGCTTGTCGTTCGCTGCCGCGACGGCGCGGAGTTCGGATCGGCGGTCTTCGCTTATCCCAGCGGGCACCAGGGCGTCCTGCTCGACCCGCGTGATCACAATCTCGCGCGCCAGCACCCCGGAGATCACCTGCTTGGCTTGGAACGCAGCGTGCGCGGGGCGCTGGCGGCCGCCGGGCGCCGAAAGGGATTTTCGTCGGATAAGATTGTCGGCATCGGCGTCGATACTACGGGCTCCAGCCCGATCCCGGTCGACGCCGCCAACCGGCCGCTGGCGTTGCAGCCGAAGTGGCGGCGCAATCTCGACGCGCAGTGTTGGCTCTGGAAAGACCACACCAGCGTCGTGGAGGCGGCCGAGATCACCGCGCTCGCCGCGCGGATCCGTCCCGGGTTCATCGCCAAGTGTGGCAACACCTACTCCTCGGAGTGGTTTTGGTCGAAGATCCTTCATTGCCGCCGCGTGGCGCCCGCCGTTTTCGCCGCGGCGCACTCCTGGGTGGAACTGGCCGATTGGATCCCGTCGGTGCTCGCCGGTGTCGGCCGGCCCGAAGCTGTCGTGCGCGGCGTGTGCTGCGCCGGCCACAAGGCCCTCTATGGAGAGGAGTGGGGCGGGTTACCCGACAAGGCCTTCCTCCGCCGACTCGATCCCGCGCTCGCGGATCTGCGCGACCGGCTCTATGCTCGGGCCCATGATGCGAATACCGCGGCGGGAAAACTGAGCCCCGAATGGTCGCGGCGGCTCGGCCTGCCGGCTGGCATCCCAATCGCGATCGGCGAGATGGACGTGCATTACGGCGCCATTGGTTGCGGCGTTGCGGAGGGGACGCTCGTGAAGGTGATCGGCACCTCTACCTGCGATTGCGCGGTGGTGTCGTCTGCCAAGCGGGTTCCGGACATTCCCGGCATCTGCGGGATCGTGCCGGGGGCGATCCTGCCCGGTTTCCACGGCATCGAGGCGGGTCAATCCGCGGTGGGAGATATCTTCAAGTGGTGGGTTGAGGTGGTCTGCGGGGGCGATGCCGCGACCCACGCCGCGCTCACCCGCGAGGCCGTGGGCCAGCGCCCCGGCGAGTCGGGTCTTCTCGCCCTCGATTGGAACAACGGCAACCGCACGGTGCTCGTCGACCCGCTGCTCACCGGGCTATTGCTGGGCCAGACGCTCTACACGACGAAGGCGGAGATCTACCGCGCCCTGATCGAGGCGACCGCGTTCGGCGCGCGGGCGATCCTTGAGCGGATCAAGGCCTACCGGGTTCCCGTGAAGCGCATCGTGTGCGCCGGGGGCATCGCGGAGAAGAATCCGCTGCTGATGCAGATCTACGCCGATATCACCGGCTGCGAGATGCAGGTCGCAGGGTCCTCGCAGGCCTGCGCGCTGGGCTCCGCCTTGAGCGCCGCCGTCCTCGCCGGCGCGCACCGGGACTTCCCGGCCGCGCAACGCGCGATGACGCGCGTGCGCCCGCGCCGTTATCGCCCTATCCCCGCCAACCGACGCTCCTACGACCGCCTCTACGCCCTTTACCGTCGCGTCCATGACGCGTTCGGCGGAGTGGACCGCTCGACGGATTTGGCGTCCGTGATGAAGGATTTGCTCGCGATCAAGCGGGCCGCACGGTCTTCCTAAATATCCTGCGCCGCGGCGACTCATAAGCGGGGAAAGACGCCGATCGCAGTGGGGCCGGGCCGGACAGCCGCGGCTTACGCGGTTGAAGTCCGATGACGCCGCCGGCCCTTCGGGCTTCAGGTGAGCCGGAGGGCCTTCACCGACTCGCAGCCGCGCAGTTGGCGGATACGGGCGACGATCTCCTCGCGGTGCAGGAAGAGCTCGTTGCGTACCACCGCGTGGGAGGTGAGCACCGTGAGCATGTTGCGCTCGAGTTTCACCGGATGCGAGTAGGCTGCGCTCGCCGGTCCGACTAGCAGGCTCCACTGCTCGCGGAGGGTGTGCTCCGGCGCGTCGCGTCCGATGCGGTTTTCCTGGAGGATGGATTCGACCAGCTCGCCGATCGGCCGCGACGGACGCACGCGGGAACGCTTCGGCGCGTCGGACTCGATCTGGCGCAGCGAGGCGATCAGATCCTGGGCCACCTTGCTGAAGGCCGGTACCTCGCCGGGGGGCGTGCTCTTGGACGCGGCTCTCATTTTCTCGGCTCCGGAGTGTGGGCGCGTTCGGATTCGTAGAGCCGCGTGTGCCGGACAAACACCCCGAAGGCCGTGGCGACGGCAATGTAGAGTCCCGGAAAGCCGTCGAGAAAGCCGCGGCGCAGCACGTAGGCGCGAAAAAGGCGCCACAAAGGGCGGATTAACGCGGACGGAATCGCGAAGCGCCTGCCTTTTTCGCGCTGCTGCCGCACAAACAGGTCCGCGAACGGTGTGATCTTCGCCACGTGTGCCGCGACGTCGGGAAACGAGTAATGGTGCAGATCGCCCCGCAACGTCGCCACCGGGCCGTCGCAGTCGATCTTCTCGTGGACGATCGCGTCGCCACCCCAGCGCGCGCGATCGCGGCGGAAGAGTCGCAGGCTCAGGTCGGGATACCAGTCACCGTGCGTGATCCAGCGGTCGATGAACCATACCTTGCGCGGGAAACGGGCGCCGGAAAAGCGTTCGTGCGCGTCGCCGGCGAGGAATGCCGTGATCTCGCGCTGCAGCGCGGGTGAGACCTCCTCGTCGGCGTCGAGCGAGAGTACCCAATTGTTTCGCGCGAGCGCCAACGCGTCGTTCTTCGTGTCGCGGTAACCGCGCCACGGAAGGTGATGGACCGCCGCTCCGGCGGCGAGCGACACCGTCTCGCTCCCGTCGGTCGTTCCGTTGAGCGCCACGACGAGCTCATCGGTCCACCCGCGCACGCTCGCGAGGCAGCGCGGGAGGTTGCGCTCCTCGTTGCGCGCCACGATCACCACCGAAAGCGGCGGGACGTCGCGGGCCGGGGAATGGACGGTCGGAGTGATGCGCGGACGGTGGAGGCGCCGCGACGCGGGGTAAAGCCGCGCGTTGCCGCGCGGGGCCCGGTTCACCACGTAGGCACAAAGACGCTGAATTGATGGGGGTGGGAGATTTCCCCCGATGCGAAGCGCTTGGTAGACGTGGAACGGGCCAACTCTGTTGCCTCAGTTACCTCCTGTTCCCGCCATGATTGAACAGAAGATAACGGAGGAAACGGAGAGTTCGCCATCGCGGACGGGCGGCGTGCCGGGCTCAGATACGTCCCAGCAGGCTGCGGGGAATCTGGTACAGGTAACCGCAGGAACGCCAGGCGCGCACCAGAGCCTGCTTCGCGGCGCCGGTGCGGAAAACCAGGGCGTTGAGCAGCGCGAGGAGCGCGAAGCCAAAGGCTTTGAGGAGGTTGGCGATCAGGCGTCCGGCCAGATATCCCGCCGCTCCGGCTTGGCCCGCGCGGTCGATCACGCGCGAGCGGGCCGAGTCGAACGCGTGCCGCGCCGCGTAGCGAAACGTCGTGCGGCTGGCCGGCATCTGGTGGCGCACCGCGGCCGCCGGGACGAACCACACCTCGAGTCCCGCCTGACGGACCCGTCGGATCATCTCGCTGTCCCCTCCGGAGAAGTAATTACCGGCCGCCCGGTCCAGCGCGGTGTGGAAAAGCCCCAGTTGGTCGAAGACGTGGCGCGGAAACGCGAGGTTTGCGCCCATCGGCGAGTGACGTATCTCCAGCGGCCCGGGGTCCGAGCGAAAGCGCAGCGGCGCGTGCCACTCGCGCACCCAGTCCGGCAGCCCGTCCGGGAAGACCGGAATGACTTCCCCGCCCACGGCGCCGATTGTTCCCGCCGTGTCGATCAGGAGGGGCGCGGTCATCTGCGCGAGCCAGTCGGTCTCAACGAGAATATCGTCGTCGCCGAACACGATAATCTCGCCACGCGCCTCGGCGATCGCGCGGTTCCGGGCGAAGTCGAGCCCTTGCCTGGTCTCGAGAAGGTGGCGCGGCGCGGGGCGCTCGCCGGCGAATTCCGCGACCACCGCGCGGGTGTCGTCGGTCGAATTGTTGTCGATCACCAGCACCTCGAACGCCTCGCGGGGAAACCGCTGCGCGGCGATGCCCGCGAGCGTCTGCCGGAGAAAGGCCGCGCGGTTGTACGTCGGGATCGCGACGGTGACCTTGGGCGCGGGTGACTCCGGTGTCGGCATGGGCGGCGAGCCTTTGGCCGCGAGGGAACGGGGGCAAGCGCGCGGCGCCGCGGCGGTTTTTTGCTGCGCGCACGGTGGTCTTCGGCCACCGACTCCGCATGGCGTTCAAACACTGGCCCCTCGTGCGTGACGTGCGTTTCGCGCAGAAGTGCGGGCGTTACCTGCGCGGCGCGCGCAAGCGGCGGCCCGACCTCCGCTGGGACGAGTTCCTGCGCGTCGCGCGGCACTTCAAGCAGGACGACATGGGCAGTTTTCCGGAGCGCGGCTTTCTTTTCCAACTCGCGTGCGACGCGCCGGCCGGGGCGCAGGTCGTCGAGGTCGGCTCGTGGATGGGCGCCTCGACCTGTTTCCTCGCGGCTGGGCTGAAGGGGGAGGGGGCGAAGGTTTACGCGGTGGATAACTTCCAAGGGCTGTCCACCTGCGGTGAGGATGCCGCCTGGTACAACCGCCACTTCCGTCGCCTCGGGGCCAACAGCACTCTCGAGATCTTTCGCGCGAACTTTGCCGCGCTGGGCCTGTCGGCCCGCGCCGAGCCGGTCGTGAACGATTCCATCGCGGCGGCGCGGGCGATGGCTTCGCGGCACGGTTCCATCGACCTCATCTTCATCGACGGCGACCACTCTTACGAGGCGTGCAAGGCGGACATTGCGGCCTGGGCGCCGTTCGCGCGCCGGGGCGGGGTGATGGCGTTCCATGACTTCGGGAGCCGGGCGGAGGGTGTCACGCGGGCGATCTTCGAGGAGATCCGCGCGGGTCGTTTCGCGGAGATCGTCGGTGTGGCCGGCACGATCATTGCGTTCCGGATGTAGTCGCGCGCGAAGGGAGAACCGCACGGCGGCGAAGGGTCTGGAACCACGGATGAACAAGGATAGACACGGATTCTTGGGGGTGAGCGGCGTGGCGGGAGACTGGGCGACTTCGGGAAGGCGCAGGTGCGTTTACCTCGTTTTTGCGGTATGAGCTGGAAACGAATCCTGAAGCGCGTGCTGGTGGCGACAGGAGTCCTGGTCGCCTTCGCGGGGGTGCTTTTCGGGGCGGGTTGGTGGTACCTGCACCCCGGAGTCGTTCGGATCAACGGGGTGGTCTACGGGGAGCGGCGCGGTCAGCCACTGACGCTGGATGTGCTGCGTGCGCCTTCGCCCAACGGCCGCGGAGTGATCCTCCTTGTGAGCGGCAGTTGGCGGTCGAAACGGCCTGGAGAGTTCGCCGAGTGGATCGCG
>JAURJO010000318.1 GCA_030832235.1 Verrucomicrobiota bacterium | reverse complement strand
CCAGAACCACGCGCATGTCGTGGCACCCGATGAGGCGGCCCGCCGCTGATCCGCTCGCGGGCGCCGCGGGGCTCGCCACGCCCGGCGCCTGGCTGGCCTTCGCCACCGAGCTCCTGGAAAAAACCGGCGTCGCCCTCGGCCAGGTGGCGACCGACGCGCACGACGAGGCGCTCTATCTCATTTTGCGCACGCTCGAGCTGCCACTCGAGAGCGGTCCCGACGTGCTGCGGCGCTCGCTAAAAACAGGGGAGCGGGCGCGGCTGGAGGCTGTCTTCCGCCGACGCGTGGTCGACCGCGTGCCCGCGGCCTACCTGACCCGCGAGGCGTGGCTCGGGCCGCACCGGTTCTTCGTCGACGAACGCGTGATCATCCCGCGCAGCTATTTTTTGGAACTCATCCCCGGCGCCCTGGCCGCTTGTCTGCCGCGGGAGACGCGCGTGCGCCGCGCCGTGGACGTCTGCACGGGCTCGGGCTGCCTCGCGATCCTGCTGGCCCACGGATTTCCGGAGGCGCAAGTCGACGCGTGCGACCTGTCCACGGATGCGCTCGACGTCGCCCGCGTGAACGTGCGCGAGCACGGCCTCACGGATCGCGTGCAACTTTTCCGTAGCGACGTGTTCGATGCCGTGCCGCCGGCGACCTACGACCTGATCATCAGCAACCCACCCTACGAACCCAGCGCGCACGTCGACACCCAGGCGCCCGAGTTCGCGGCGGAGCCGCGGATGGCGCACGACGGCGGCCGTGACGGCCTCGTGATCATTCGGAAGCTCATCCGCCAGGCGGCGACCCGTCTCGCGCCGCACGGCGTGCTCGCGATCGAGGTGGGGGGCCTGCACGCCGCGATTAACCGCGAGTTCGCCGCCCTGCGGCCCGAATGGCTGCCGACGCAGGACGGCAGCGATTGCGTGGTCGTTTTCCGCGCCGCGGCATTGGCGGCGCCAGGCACAATTACTCGTCCCCGCCCCAACGCCACTGCGGCCGCTCGCCCTTCCACCAGCAGATCGCCACAAGCAGCGCGCTCGCGGCGAGGACGGTGAGGATGTACCAGCCGGTCCGGCGGCCGGCGACAATGGCCGCGGTGATCAAGGTCGCTAAATAGGCGGCGAAAACCGTCCAACCTTGCCAACGGCAAGGCACACCCCAGCCCCAGCCGTAACGCTTGGCCGGGAACCAGGCTTCCTCGCGCGGGAGAGGCACGGAAGTCCGCCCTTCGTCAGCGGCGGAAGGACTTCGTGAAGTCCTCCGCTACCTGCTGCACGACCTTCTTCTCGTGCCGCGAGTTGGCGATCAGCTCGTTGAGCTTCTTCTCCCAGGCGGCGCTGTCCATGGGCAGCTCGACGTTCTGGTTGATGAGCGACGAGTAGAGCAGGACGTTGGCGAGCTCGACCGAGCCCATGCCCTCGGCACCCGGCGCGATGAGCGGCGAACCGTCGAGGATGGAATCGACGAAGTTCTGGATCAGCGTGCAGTGCGGGTTGCCGGCGTTGTCGAACGGGATCTCGACGTTCCAGACCTCGGGCTTGGCGAAACCGCTCTTCGACGTGCGGCTGAACTCGATCATGTCGGCGTCGTTGCGCGTGAAGGTGATCCGGTTGTTCTCGAGCACGACCTTGCCGCGCGTCCCGCAGATCTCGAAGCGGTTGGTGCCCGGGGACTCGCCGGTGGACGAGATGAACACGCCGGTGGCGCCGTTGGCCCACTCGAGGTAGGTCGTGATGTTGTCCTCGACCTCGATGTTGTGGAACCGGCCGAGCTGGCAGAAACCGCGCACGCGCGCGGGCATGCCGCAGAGGCAGTGGAGCATGTCCAGCTGGTGCAGGCACTGGTTGAGCAGCACGCCGCCGCCCTCGCCCTTCCACGTCGCGCGCCAGCCGCCGCTCGCGTAGTAGGCCTCGGTGCGGAACCAGTCGGTGATGATCCAGTTCACGCGCACGATCTCGCCGAGGTCACCGTTGCGGATGAGATTCCGGAGCTTCAGGTAGCGCGGCTCGACGCGCATCTGGAACATGCCCGCGAAGACCTGCTTCGGCCGCTCCTTCGCCACCGCGATCAGACGCTCGGCGTCTGCCTTGTGGGCGGAGATCGGCTTTTCGACCATCACGTGCAGCCCGGCCTTCAGGGCCTCGATGCCGAGTGAGGTGTGCAGGAAGTGCGGCGTGGCGATGACGATCGCGTCGATCTCGCCCGAGCGGATCATCTCGCTCGCGTCGGCGTACGTCTTCACCCCGGGTTTGCCCTTGAACGACTCGAGACTCGGCGCGAAGGCGTCGCTCACCGCCGCCAGCGTGCAGCGCGAGACCTTGTTCTCCAGCAGGTACCCGGTGTGGAACCGGCCGATGTTGCCCAGACCGACGATCCCGAGGCGGACGTTTTTCATAGGTAGTTGCGGACTATCGCCGTGGTGAAAAACAACCGGCAACCACTTTCTGCGACGGAACGGCGCCGGACGCGATTCCACCAAAACCGGCCGGCTGCCTACTAGGCGCGAGGCCGCGGAACTGCTACGCTCCGGGGAAATGCCCCGCCCCATGACCCTGCTCCGTTCTCTTATCCGTAGCGCCTGCGCCGCGACCGTGCTCGCCGGTTGGTTCACCTTACCCGCGGTCCGCGCGGCCGACGGTCCCGCCGTATCCGGGATCGTCGAGGGCCGCGTGCTCCACGGCGGCAGCGGCGACTACCTGGAGAACGCCCGCGTCACCGTCGAGGGCACCAACCTCGAGGCCGCCACGCGCTCCGACGGCTCGTTCACGCTGGCGCCGGTGCCGGCCGGGACGGCGCGCCTGCGCGTGTTCTTTACCGGACTCGCGCCGCAGGTCTTCGCGGTGGATGTGCCCGCCGGTGCCACCGTGCGGCGGGACATCACCCTGGCACCGGCCGCGGGCCGGACGGGCGACACGGTACGGTTGGAGGCTTTCGCTGTCGCGGCCTCGCGGGAAATGGATGCCGCCGCGATCGCGATCAACGAGCAGCGCTTCGCGTCGAACCTCCGCACCGTGGTGTCGACCGACGAATTCGGGACTGTAGCCGAGGGCCACGTCGGCGAGTTCATGAAATTCCTGCCCGGGGTGACGATGGAGTACGCCGGCGGCAACGCGCGCGAGATATCCATCAATGGCGCGCCGGCCGCGTACGTGCCGGTGACGGTGGACGGTTTCGGCCTCGCGAGCGCGGTCGGCAACGGCACGGGCCGCGCGGCCGCGGTCGACATGGTCTCGATCAACGGCCTTTCGCGACTGGAGGTCTCCTATTCGCCGACGCCCGACTCCCCCGGCTCCGCGCTGGCCGGTTCGGTGAACATGGTCTCGCGCAGCGCGTTCGAGCGCGCGAAGCCGGTGTTCAACGGCAGCGCCTACGTCATGATGCGCGACAACCGCCGCGAGCTGCACCGCACGGCGGTTCCGCGCGAGACGCGCACGCGGAAGGTTTATCCCGGTTTCGATTTCTCCTGGGTCGTGCCGCTGAACCGGAGCCTCGGCTTCAGCCTCTCGGGCGGCCGGACCACCCAGTACGCGGGGCAGGACTTCTCGCAGAACACCTGGCGCGGCACGGGAGCCGTCACAAACGGAGCCGCTTTCCCGCACACCACTCCCGACCGTCCCTACCTCACGGCCTACACGGTGCGCGGCGGCGGCAAGGAGACGACCCGCAATTCCGTCGCCGTCACCATCGACTGGCGACTCGGGCCGCGCGATCGACTCGCGCTGGCGCTGCAGGCCTCGACGTTCGAGGAAAACTACAGTCAGCAGGCGCTCACGTTCACCATCAACCGCGTGCTGCCGGGCGCGTTCTCGCCGACCTTCACGCGTGGCGACACCGGCGCCGGGGCCGGCACCCTCCAGCAGACCAACGGCGGCACCTATCGTTTTAACCGCACCTACATGCCCACGCTCACGTGGCGCCACGACGGGCCCGCGTGGAAACTCGACGCCGGCGTCGGCCTCTCCCGCGCCCGCTACACCGGTGCCGACATCGATCGCGGCATGTTTCAGAACACCACCACCCAGCGCACCAATGTCGCGATCGCCTTCGAGGATATTTTCTACCTGCGGCCCGGCGCGATCAACGTGCGCGACGCACTGACCGGCGCGGCCGTGGATCCCTACAGCCTCTCCACCTACGCGCTGACGGCCACCACGAGCGGCATCGTTGACTCCAACGACCGCCAGCGCACCGCGTTCGGCAACGCGCGGCGTGACTTCGGCGGTGTCACGCCCTTCTCGCTCAAAACCGGCTTCGATGTCCGCGAGGCGCGCCGCGACCTGCGGCCCCTGACGACCAATTACTCCTATGTGGGCGCCGACGGCCGCGGCAGCACGACCCCCGTGGGTAGCGACGACGGCGCCGCACCCTACTGGGCTACTTCCCTCTCGGAGCGCGCTTTGCCGTGGGGTTTCCCGGCGGCTCAATGGGTAAGCCAGGCAAAGACGTGGGAAACGTACCGCGCCAATCCGGGCCTTTTCACAATCGATCAAAACGCGCTCTACCGGAACCGCGTCGGCTCCTCCAAGTTCGCGTCCGAGGTCGTCTCCGCCGCCTACCTGCGCGGCGACCTCGCGCTTCTTAACCGCCGGTTGCGGATCGTCGGCGGCCTCCGCGCGGAGCAGACCAACCTCGAGGCCCAGGGTCCCTTCACCGACGTCACGCGCAACTTCCAGCGCGACGCCGCGGGCCGCGTCGTCACCGTCGCCAGCCCCACGCCCGCCGATCCAGCGCGGCGCGTGCCCGCGACGATCTTCGCCGCCAACACCCTCGGCTACTCTCAGCTGACCTACCTCGAACGCGGAGCGCGGGTGAACAAGGAGTACCTGCGGTTTTTCCCCAACGTGAACGTGTCGTTCAACGTCCGCGACAACCTCATCCTCCGCGCAGCCCGCTACACCTCCATCGGCCGGCCCGACTTCAACCAGTATGCAGGCGGCCTCACGCTGCCCGACACCGAGGCGCCGCCGAGCCGCTCCAACCTCATCACGGTCAACAACGCCGCCATCAAACCGTGGACCGCGGAGTCGACCAACGCGCGCGTCGAATACTACTTCGAGGGCGTCGGGCAGGTTTCCGCCGGCGTGTTCCGCCGCGACTTCCGGAACTTCTTCGGCGGAACCTTTTTCCCGGCGACGCCCGAGTTCCTCGCGCTTTACGGCCTCGAGACGGCTACGTTCGAGCGCTACGAGGTCGCGACGCAGGAGAACGTCCGCGGCGGCGTGCGCATGACGGGCGTCGACTTCAGCTACAAGCAGGCGCTGACGTTCCTGCCCGCATGGGCGCGCGGCGTGCAGGTCTTCGCCAACGCCAGCGCCCAACGCGCCACCGGCGAGGCGGCGGAGAATTTCGCGGGCTACATCCCGCGCAGCGGCAGCTGGGGCCTGAGCCTCACCCGCGAGCGCTGGAACGCCCGCGTTAATTGGAACTACCGCGGTCGTCAGCGGCGTGGCCTCGCGGCAAGCGGCGCGAGCATCGAGCCCGGCACCTACACCTGGGGCTCCAAGCGCCTGTACATCGACGTCTCCGGCGAATACTCCCTCACGCGCCGCGTCGCGCTCTTCGCCAACCTCCGCAACATCGGCGACGCCACCGAGGACCAGCAGATTGCCGGACCGAGCACACCCGCCCACGCGCGCTTTCGCCAGCGGCTCGACTTCGGCTCACTCTGGACACTCGGCCTGAAGGGCACGTTCTGAGCGGAGCGCTTTGCAGTGCTAAACCCAAGATTGTTTTCTCCGGCACGATCACCCTTGGGAGTGCAATCGTCGCATTTATCCGCGGGATCTGCGAAATCTGCGGTTCAAATTTGAGACCTTCGGAACAGCCTTCGGCCGTCGCGGTTTCAGCATGGTCCGCGGCGGGCGGCCGCGGCTACACCCAGCACCGCTGATCCGTGTCTATAGGTCCATCCGTGGGTACCCCGTCGCGAAGCCATTCGGAAACCCCACTGAACCATGCTTCGGCTACGGGGGAGCCGCGCTGGAAAATCTACAGTTCAAGTTTGCTGCGTTCGGAAAAGCCTTTGGCCGTCACGCAAGCGGCAGAGCCCGCGGCGGGCTTGCCCGTCCCCAGGCGTAGGCGGGCGGCCGACGGCTACAGGGGATGCGTGGCGTCCGGAAAGGACGTAACGACTTTCGTTAAAAAACGCGTGCGGTGTAGCCGAGGGCGCCACCCTCGGATCGTCGGACACTCGGTCCGGTTTCAGGACGTAGGTGACAGTTCAGTGTCAAGACATGGGTGACACTATCGCCAACGCAGGGGAGCGGTTGCGGCGGAGCCGCGCTGGGGTGAAAGTCCACCACCTTCGGAACAGCCTTCGGCCGTTCAGGCGTTGGCATAGTCCGGGGTCGGCGACCCCGGCTACAACCGAACCGCGTTTATCCGTGTCGATTCGTGTCCATTCGTGGTTCCCCCGTAGCGAAGCTATTCGGAAACCACCTTGAACGACGCTTCGGTTGCGGCGGAGCCGCGGAAGCGCGCGGTTCCGCGGGACGAGTTTAGTATGAAGTCCCGCGCTTAGATGATGAACCGCCGGATCCCTTCCCACTCTCCCCGGCCTTCCTGTTCTAACCCGCCTTCTCCGACCACCGTCACTCGACCCGGCGATTCAGCGGCGCGGCCCTCGTTTTGAACGGCTCCAGCCGCACCCCGGCCGCCGCGAGTTCCTCCGCGGCGATCCGCTGCAACGCCTGAGCATGCTCCTTCGTCATCCCCAGCTCGAAGGCCGCCGCCTCATCACCGCCGAGCGAGCGCGGGTCGCGGTTCGTGACGTGCCCGAACACCATCAGCGCCTCGAGGTAGTAACCGTGCGCGCTGGCGTGGTAGTAGTCGTAAGTCCAGAGGCTCACCTGTCCAAACGCGACGCCGTCGTAGGGATTCCCGTCGGCGAAGCCCGCGCGGATCGCGCGCAGCCACGACTCTCCCACCGGGATAACCCCGCGCACCTGCGGCGTGGCCGCAGCCGCGCGGTCGTAGGCCGCGCGCACGTCGCGCGCCATGCCCTCGAGCCCCTTTCCGTGCCAGGCACCTTTCGCCGGATAGACCAGATCGGCCCGCGGCCACGTCGCGATCAGGCGCACATCGACCCGCGGGTTATAGCCCGCGAACATTTCTCCGAGCGCCCGCGCAGACCGGATCAGAAGCTCCGGATCACCGGGCTTGGCTTGGTTGAGCACGCTGTGTGACTGCATCACCACGACGTCCCAAGGGCGTCCGATCAGCGAGGCCTTCTTCTCCAGATGGAAATCGAAGCCCTGCCCCGAGGCGGTCTCGACACTGACCTCATAGGCGAGACCGGCGTCGCCCGTGAAGGACTTGAACAAGGCGGGCACCCCACCGACCCCCGCCCGGTTCAGATCGTTGACCGTGTCGGGTCGGAAAAAGCGCACCGGCGATCCCGATCCGAACAGGAAGCTGTTGCCGAGGAACAGCACCCGCACCGGCGCCGCATCGGCGCCAAGCAGCCCCGCCGGAGCCAGCAGGAGGGAGAAAAACAGGGCCAGGATGCGGCGCGTGGCGAAGCTAGGAAGATGGGAGCGCATGGGAGAAAGAGAACTCCGACATGAACCGCGGCAACCTTCCCGGCTACACCAAAGCCATGCCGCACCTATCCGCGACACCCGCATTGCTGCAGCCGAAAATCATGTTTTTCGGCACGATTTCACCCGATCACGCCAGCGTCGTATTCATTCGCGCCATCAGCGAAATCCGCGGCTCAAGTTCGCTACCGTGGGAAAAGCCTTCGGCCGTCGGGCCCGCGTAACTAGCCGAGGCAAACAGCCTCGGCTACATCGGCACTTCTCCATCCTGTTCATCCGTGGTTGCCCCCTCGCGGAGCTGTCCGGACCCCATCCGGAACGACGCTTCGGTTACGGCGGAACCGGACCCGTGCCGGCCCGATTCCCCCCGTCCCCACCCGCCTCAGCGCGCGCCTTCCTCCGACTCCTCCTTCGGCTCGGGCAGGAATTGCGTGAGCAGGGCGCCGACGAGGATGTAGGCGCCGGCGACACAAGCACCGATCACCGCCATGCGAGCCGGATCGGGTTTGTCGGAGGCGGAAAGCGTGAGCGTGATCCAGGCGGCAGCGGTGCCGAGGATGCGGCCGCCGATATTGGCGGCGAAGCTCTCGCCGGTGCCGCGCAGGTGCACCGGGAACACCAGCGGGAT
>JAURJO010000317.1 GCA_030832235.1 Verrucomicrobiota bacterium | reverse complement strand
CCTTCCGAAAGGCCTTCGACTGTCAGGCTGACGGAATAATCCGGGGGACAGCGACCCCAGCTACACCAAGCCAGGCTATTCGAGGATCATTCCTCGTCACTGATCTCAGCCGTAGCAGGCAGGCCCGATCAAGCACAGCCTTCCAAAACCCATCGGTGGTTAAAAAAAAGGCGGCCCCGCCGGAGCGGGGCCGCCTTGGAAAGAGCGACAGAGTGCGCTTTAGAACCGGACGCGTACACCCATCTGCACCTGCCAGCGTGAAACCGGGTAGTCGTTCGCGACGACCGGCAAACCATCGAGCGTGCCACCGTTGAAGGTGTAGGCCCACGAGCCGGCGCCGCCGTTGCCGGCCGGGTTGTACGACGCGGGCGCCGCGACCGCGCGACGGTACGAGAACGGAACCTCCTCGAGGATTCCCCAGCTGTCGTTCAGCAGGTTGCCGAAGTTGATGATATTCACGAAGAGGTCGGTCTTCACCCGGCCCCAGATCGGAATTTCCTGCGTGATGCGGACGTCGAGCGACTGGTTCCACGGGGAGTTCTCGCCGTTGCGCGGCGCGTTGCGGCCGGCGTACTTCTGCAGCGAGGTCGAGTTCACGAACGCGAAGAACGCGTCGCGCTCCGCGGCGTTGGCCCACGTCACGCGCGGATCGGTGGGACCGGTCGGGACGTAGAGAAGGTCGTTGAACGCGATGCCGTCGCCATTGGCGTCACCGCGGAACACCCAAGAGTATGGGTGACCGGTCTGCGTCTTGTAGATCAGCGCGAGGGTCGTGGGGGCGTTCTTGATGAAGTTGAAGCGCCGCGTGTAGTTGGCGACGATCCGGTCCGGCACGTCGGTGTTCGAGGTCGAGGCGACGTCTTCGTTCGGATTGAACACCGCGCGATTCTGGTAGTTCGAGAGCGCGACCGACGAGGTCATCGGGCTGACCTCGGTCGACTTGCCCCGCGTCCACGAAACGCCCCACGCCCAGTTGTTCATCATCGGGCGGTTGATGCTCAGGGTGACACCGCGGCTTTCACCCTTGTCGGTGTTGGTGAGCAGGAGGACGTCGGCGAAGCCGGTGCCGGCGGGACCGCCCGTCGTCACGCGGCGGCGGCCGGTGTTAACGGGCGACGTGGAGTTGGCGATGGTGCCGTTGTAGCGAGCGCGGCCGTCCGGCGCGGTGGCGGGGCCGGTGGCGGGCGCGGCGTAGTTCAGGAACTCGGTGTTCAGGCCCTTGTAGACCTTGTTGTAGTACACCTCGGCCGTGAGCGTGAGGCCGCCGAAGGGCAGCTTGTGATCGACCGCAAGGTTGGTCTTCCAGATGGCCGGCTGCACGAGGTCGGGATCGGTGATGTTGATGTTCGGCGCGGGCGGGTTGCCGGCCGGCGGGGTCTGGGTGGTCACGTTGGAATTGAACGTCGCGCCCGCGGGATTGTTGGCCACGACGCTGCCGACGGAACCCGCGTTGGAATAGGCGTTGGAGATCCAGACGGCCGGGCTCTTGCCCTGGAAGAGCCCGAGGCCGCCGCGAAGCTGCGTGCGGCGCGCGGACTCGAGATTGTAAACGAAGCCGACGCGCGGGGCCAACGTGTAGTTGCCGCTGTTGGTCGTGTCGTTGCGCGTGACGGCATCGCCATTTTCGCGACGGAAACCGGCCGCGGCGAAGCCAGCCGCCACCGGCGGCTTCTGCGGAACGTCGGGATAATCGAGACGCAGGCCGCCGAGGACGGTGAGGTTCTGGCTGGGCTTCCAGGTATCCTGCAGGAACACGCCGTAGGCGTTGTACTGCCAGCGCGCGATGGCGTCCTCGATTGAGGCGCCGGCGAACGGCCGCGCGAGCTGGTAGGTGGAGATCGGCGTGCCGGCCTGCCAAGCGGCGAGGTTCGGGAAGATGTAGTATCCGTTGGTGTACTGGACGAAGGCGTTGGTGTACTTGGTCTCCACCTGCTCGACGCCGGCGGTGAAGGTGTGGGCGCCCCACGAGTACTCACCGGAGAACTTGCCCTGCTTTTCCTTGGTGGTGATCCGGTTCAACTGGCGGGATGACTCGGTGCCGAGGAAGATCGCGCCGTTGGTGATGCTGGCGCCGGTGTCGAGACGGCGGCCCGAGAGGCCCTGGATCTGCACCTGCGGGTAAGGCGAGCCGGCGTTGCGGGGCGAGCCATCAAACTCGGTGTACGAGAGAGTCGCCTCCGTGCGGAGATCGGGGCTCCACTGGCTGTTCAACTGGCCGGTGTAGCTCGTGGTGTTGCGGGGATTCGCGTACCAGAAGTTGCTCAGCGACGTTGTGGTGCTGCCGGTGTACTGGGCGAACGAGGTGTTTTCACCCTCGTTCTTGCGGTAGGTGAACGACACGCGCTGGCCCGGGAGGGCGTTCCAATCGAGCTTGGCAATCGTCGTTTTCTGGAAGGCCAAGTTGTTGGCGCTGAGGTCGCCCGCCTCGTACCCGCCCGCGGCCTTGGCACGCGCGACGACCGCGGCCAGCTGCGTGGCGTCGGGGATGAAGTTCGCCTGCGGCGGGGCGGAGACGCGCTCGAAGTCGTCGTAGTTCAGGAAGAAGAACAGTTTATCCTTCAAGATCGGGCCGCCGAACGTGAAACCGTAGGTGCGCTCGCGGAAGGTCTCCTTGAGCTTGGTCACCGGGTTCTTGGCGCGAGTGTCCTGATCGGTGTACTCGTAATAAACGCTGCCGCGGAATTGGTTCGTACCGGACTTGGTGACGGCGTTGAGCAGCACACCGGTGAACCCGGCGCGGCGCACATCGTAGGGGGAAAGCTCGATCGAGAGGGTCTGGAGCGCGTCGAGCGGCACCGGGCTGCGCAGCGAGGAGAATCCGTTGCTGTTCAGGCCGAAGGTGTCGACCGCCTGCACACCGTCGATGAGGAACGAGTTGAAGCGGAAGTTTTGGCCCTGCGCGCTCAGCTGGCCGCCCTGGTCGAGCGAGCCGAGGAAGAGACGGGAATCGAGCGAGGCGAGGTCCTGCACGTCGCGGCGCACGGTGGCCACATTGCCGATCTCCTGCTCGCCGAGGCTCGTGCCGAGGCCGATCTTACCGGCGCCGAAGGTGATATCGCGCTCGCCCGCGACCGTGAACGCGGCGAGGCGCACCACCTCGGTGCCGAGCACGACGTTCAGGGGCAGCGAATCACCGAGCTCAAGGTACACGTCCTTGCGGGTGTCGGTCTGCAGGCCCGAGGCCGAAATGGTGATGGTGTACGGTCCACCCGGGCGCAGTCCGGATAAATCGTACTGGCCGTTCGGGCGGGTCGTTGTCGTCGCCATCGTGCCCGTGGGCTCGTGCGCGGCGACCACCGTGGCGCCTGCGACAGGGGCGCCCTGCTTGGTCGTGACAAAGCCGGACACCGCCGAGGAGGTGATACCCTGGCCAAAGGCGCTGGCGGCCAGCGCAAGACCCGCGGCGACGAGCGCGCTGAGGGACCGATAGAACGAGGTGCTTGGTTTCATGGTTTGAGAGCTTGGTTGTTTGAACGCCGGCGAAGCAGCCGGTATCTTTGGAGCGCAAACAAGAACCCCGCTAAAACCCGGGTCAAGCCAAGGCCCTTCCCGGCAACCAATTGGCACCGGATCGTAACCCGCGCGACGCCACGGAATGATTTTCGTCGGCAAGCGCGCCCTCACCCTCACCTTCGCCGCGTGCCCGATCTGGAACATCTCCTCCGCACGACTTTCGGCTACGACCGCTTCCGGCCGCTGCAGCGCGAGATCTGCGAGGCCACGCTCGCCGGCCGCGATGTCTTCGCGCTCCTGCCGACCGGGGGAGGCAAATCGCTCTGTTTCCAGCTGCCGGCACTCGCCCGCGACGGGCTCACCGTCGTCGTCTCACCGCTTATCGCGCTGATGAAGGACCAGGTCGACGCGCTGCAGGCCAGCGGCGTGGCGGCGACCTTTCTCAACTCCACGCTCGGCGAGGACGAGGCGCGCTCGCGTCTCCGCGGCCTCCACCGCGGGGAGTTCCGCCTCCTCTACGCGGCGCCGGAACGCCTGATGCTCGCGGGTTGGAAGGAAAACCTGAAGTCCTGGAACGTCTCCTGCCTCGCGATCGACGAGGCGCATTGCGTCTCCGAGTGGGGTCACGACTTCCGACCCGAGTACCAACAGCTCGCGAAACTGCGCGAGCTCCTGCCCGGCGTACCGGTCATGGCGCTCACCGCCACCGCGACCGAACGCGTCCGCGCCGGCATCATCCAGCACCTCGGCCTGCGCGACCCCGCGACCTTCGTCGCGAGCTTCAACCGCCCCAACCTCACCTACCGCGTCGTACCCAAGGACCAGCCGCTCAAGCAGGTCATCGACTTCATCCGCCGGCGCGAGGACGAGAGCGGTATCATCTACTGCGCGAGCCGCTCGGCGGCCGAGCGCGTGGCCGACTCGCTGGCCGGCCGCGGTTTCCTCGCCCGCGCCTACCACGCCGGCCTCGACGCCGACACACGTTCCAGGAACCAGGAGGCGTTCCTCCGCGACGAGACGCGCATCATCTGCGCCACGATCGCGTTCGGGATGGGCATCAACAAGCCGAACGTCCGCTGGATCATCCACCACGACCTGCCCAAGAACATCGAGGGCTACTATCAGGAGACGGGCCGCGCGGGGCGCGACGGCCTGCCGGGCGACTGCCTGCTGCTCTTCAGCCCCGGCGACATCGCCAAGCAGACCCACTTTCTCGACGAAATCACCGACGCGCAGGAACAGAAGATCGCCCGCGACCAGCTGCGCAACATGGTCAATTACGCGGAGAGCGCCGGCTGCCGCCGCGTCGCGCTGCTCGCCCACTTCGGCGAAGGTTTCCCGACCGCCACCTGCGGCGCCTGCGACAATTGCCTGGAGCCACGCGAGACCTACGACGGCACCGTCGTCGCGCAAAAATTCCTCTCCTGCCTCTACCGCATCGCGCGTCACAGCGGATTCAGCGTGGGCCTGCGCCACGTCGTTGCCGTCCTCACCGGCGCCGACAACGAGAAGATCCGCCGCTGGGGTCACGACCAACTCACCACCTACGGCATCGGCCCGGAGCTCGACGAACGCGGCTGGAGCGCCGTCGCGCGGGAATTGATGCGCCTCGGACACGTCGCGGTCTCTCCGGGGGAATTCGCGACGCTGGAACTCACCGAATCGGGCCTCGAGGTGCTGCGGACCCGCACCCCGATCCAGCTAACGAAACCGATGGACCTGCCGACGGCGCGGAAGGCGCCCGCGCGCCGGGCCGGCGAGGTCGAGTGCGACGAGATCCTGTTCGCGCGCCTCCGCGCGCTGCGCAAGGAGCTCGCCGATGAGCGCCGCGTGCCGGCCTACATCATCCTCGGCGACGCCGCCCTCCGCGCGATGGCCCGCCATTATCCGGCGAGCGAACGGGAAATGAGCGGCATCCCCGGCATGGGCGAACGGAAGCGCGAGCAATTCGGCGCCCTCTTCGCCGAGGAGATCGCCGACTACCTCCGCACCAACTCCCGCCAGCGGTTCAACGACTGACGTTTGCCTCCGCGCGCTTGCCGCGCGCCGCGGAGGACGGTTGGGATGGCCCTATGACCTCCGGCGATGAAACCATGCTCGCGACGCTCAGCCGCGTCGGAACCGTCGCGCCCGAGGTCATAGAGCTCTTCGACTACCTCGAGGATACACCGCTCTGGATGAAGGACGAGGCGGGCCACTACGAGTGGGTCAACGTGTCGTTCCTGCTGAATTTCGGCGTGCGGACGCGCGCGGAGATCATCGGGCGCACCGACTACGACTTCTGCGGCGAGGTCCTAGCGAACCAGTACCGGATGGACGACGAACGCGTGCTGCGCGGCGAGAAAATCCTCTCCCGCGTCGAGTTGGTCGGCCGTTTCGACCACACGGCGCGCTGGTGCGTGACGTCGAAAGTCCCGCTGCGCAACGCGGCCGGCCGTATCGTCGGCACCGCGGGAGTCACGCGTCCGCTCCCGCGCGCCGGCGCGATGCCGCCGGCCGCGACGGGCGCCCCGCTCGGGGTGGCCATCCGCTTCATCAGCGAACATTTCGCGGAACGGATCACCAACGAGGACCTTGCCCGCGCCTGCGGTTTGTCGGTGCGCGCGTTCGAACGGCAATTCCAGGCCGCCTACCAGACCTCGCCGCACGATTACCTCCGCGGTCTGCGGGTGCGGATGAGCTGCAGCCCGCTGGTCTTCACCCGGAAATCGCTCGCGGAGGTCGCCAGCGAGTTCGGTTTCGCCGACCAGAGCCATTTCACCAAGGAGTTCCGCCGCATCATGGGCGAGACTCCCAGCGGCTACCGGCGGAGGTTCCAGCCGCGGGCATGAGAACCCGGTGCAAATGGAGGGATGAGGGAGAGCGAGAGGGAGTGAGGGAAAATCGGCGTGAACTCTTGGAAACGTGTCGAAACGAATCTGCCTTCGAAGAAGCGTTCCCAGAACCCTCCCAAACCCGATTCGCCAAACATCGGGAAGCACTCCAGCCCTTCACCATGAACTTCGTCTTTTCGCTGCTCCGTTTCGCTGCCGCGCTTGGGCTCCTCTCCGCCCTCCACGCCGCACCTGGTGTCAATTGCGGCTGCTCCTGCTGCAAGGGCCGTCCCAAGGGCGAGGCTTGCTGCTGCAACGAGCCCGCCAAGGCCGAGTCCGCCACCGAGGTGAAGCGCTACCCGCTCAAGGGGGTGATCACGTCCGTGATGCCCGATCGGTCCGCGCTCATGGTGAAACACGAGGAGATCCCGGGCTTCATGCGCGCGATGACCATGATGTTTAAGGTCGACGCGGCCACGCTGAAGTCCGCAAAAAAAGGCGACGCCGTCACCGGGATGATGTCACGCCGGGGCGACGACTGGATCCTCGAGGACGTGCGCCCGGCGAAGGCGAAATAATCCCGTGCCTCGCGCCTCGCTCCCGCTGCTGGCCGCGTTGCTTCTGGCCTGGCCGGCCGCCAGCCGCGCAGCTGAAACCGCCCGGGTTTCGGTGGCCGCCGCCGCCATACGCCTTGGCGATCGCGCTCACGTCGTATTCACCGATAGACCGCAGCGAAACGAACACCTGTCCGCGTTCGCCAACGCACCAGGTTGCGCCATAGGTGCTGCTTTTTTCAGCCAGCCGGTTGCCGGCCTCGGAAGCAAACTGCGGAGTGCAGTTGACCGCCAAGCCGGTGTCCTCGGTGTTGAATAGATCGATGACGATCGGACTTGCCGTGATGTCGGCCAGCTGCTGATCGAACAGCTTGTTCATCGCCGCTCCGGTATCGATCATGTCGATGAAATTCTTATCGGCCCAGTTGAACCAATCGAACGTAAAAGGTTCACTGCGCAGCGCAGCAGCAAAGTCACGAGTGCCTTCGCGCTTCCACTGCCACAGGTCACGGTCCTCGATCAGCTTCAGCATGAGCGGAACGGGATCGGTCGGGTGGAACAACTCCCATGCCAGCACGCAACCGGATTTGTTCGGGTCCAAAATCAGGTCGTAGTTGTCGCCGTGGTCCGTGTGCAGCTTGGCGGGGTCCAGGTCCATCATCTCGAAGTGCGTCTTGTGATGGTCCCGAACGAACATCGTAGTTTCAGCGTTCATGCACGCGGTATTCAGGGCTCCCATGACTTCCATTGGAAAGCTGAAGTCCAGGATGTAGATGTCGCGCCCAGTAACATCCGCAGGGAACGTGAGTTTGTCGTGGGTCGCGGATACACGCGGATCGTTGTAGTTCATGGGCAAGTACTCGGCGCCGTCAGCTCCGAATTTCTTGTAGGCCGCCCAGGCCGCGCCGAAGCCGTCAGCGCAGTTGTCGTGATAGATGATGAGGGGCTTCATTTGTTTTCTCCCAGGGAAGAGGGCTGGGCGGCCTGCAGAATGTCCGGTGCAGTGCCGTCCCTGTAGTAGTCCCGGAAGAGGTCGTCCGAGACCCGATTGCGGTCGTTGCTGGGAATCCGGCCCATGGAGACCAGACGATCTGCATTGCGATTCGCAGCAGCCCTGGCGCGTTCAGGGGACATGTCCGCAAAGTAGCGTTGCCCAGGCCGCGGGCTGTAGAGAGGTGCCAGCCGATCACGCTCAAAATGGACGTGAGTCATCCCAGTCAAGCTGTCGGCGCCGCACGAAATGCAGGGGATCGAAAACGGAGTGACCCCGTCCCGGCTATTCCAGAGCACTTCCTCGGCACCGCACGCTTCGCAGCGGTAATTCATCAGGCAGTACGCCTCACGATGTTTCATGTTCAATCTCCCTTCGCCTGGGGCTGGATCTGCAGGGCCTCGCGGGCGTCAATCGCAGCGTCAAGAGCCTCGCCGCGCAGGTCGTCGCCGATCCCATCGATCACGCTCCAGGCTTGGCCGCGGCGGAGCGCGCGGTATCGTTTGGCGTCAATGCCGGCCTGAGCGATGTCCGGGTGGGGCTCAAGCGTGTCGGCATCCGGGTCGATCAATTCGTTTACCGGATCAAGCAGGACGTACATGCCCCAGATAACGCGTCCAATGCTGCCGGCTTGCAGGAGTTCGTGGATGTGACGCAAGACTCGCCCGCAGTGCTCGTCGTCATCAAGATCAAAGTCGTCAGGGTCGTTGCTTCCCTCGCTGCCTTCGGGGAAGAAACGGCGGTCGATATCCTCCAGTGCGCTGCACACCTTGATAGCCATATCCATGTCGGCCTCGCTGGCCTTTGCCATCTTCATCATCAATCTCCTTTACTTTTGTGCTTGAACAACTCCACCACCTCGAACCCGACGATCCTTACGAAGGTTCACATCCGGGGGTCAGGTCGTTGCACGTCTCGGCCGGGGGCTCGAAATCATCGAATACCCCTCGGTTGGCCCGAATATCGGTCACCAGTGACATGGCCATCGCCATGGCTTCATCGTGATCAATGTCGCCACCGAATCGGTTTCGCTCAGCCCAGTAGCTGACGGATTCCGTCGGCCGGCACATCGGGCACGGGATATCCTCTTCGTTGTCGTAGAGGTTCCCGTCTCCGTCGCAGTTGTCCGCATCGAGGAGGCGCCCGTCGATGCAGACTGAGTCCGGGTAGCTACCGGCGCCGAACTCATATCCTTGGTAGTCGCACATCTTCAATCTCCGCAGGGTCGGGGGTTATGCGCCCGAATTTGGTGGTGTCGTTTGATCGCTACGATCCGCCGCAGCGTGCTGAACAAAAGGCCCGGGGCCTCGTGCGAGTAGTTGCGTGCGGTCTCTATTGCTTCATCGACAAGATTTCCGTGGGGGAGGCATGCGCACGGTACGTGGGCCACTACCCAATTTTTCAGATCGAGGCAGCGCGGGCATGTCTTGTACGTATCCATGCGACCATCCCATTTCCCCCTGACATGCTCGTAATGCTCGCCAGGATCGATGGCGCGTCCGCACTCTGAGCACCGGTGTTCCTTCTTCGCACGCCGCGTCTCCGTTGCGTAAAACTGGGGGTACTCAAAATCGCAATAGCAATCGGCCATCGCTCAGCCCTCCTTGCGCTGTGCCTGCGTGGCCAGCGCCTCGCAGTCCGGTTGGTCGCAAGTGCCGGGAGAGTGGTCACCGCAGGCGCTGCGGTCGCACGCCGGCTCTGTAGGTGCCCCGGTATCGAACCACCGCTTTACTCCATCGCGACCAACAAACCACCGCCGCATTGCGCCGCCCCGGGTCAGATCCATCATCATTCCGAAGCCTCCTGTGATGGCCATGCTCAACCTCCTTTGCCCATGGGATTACTCCCCCGCCACTCAGCGCCGCGCCGGGCAATACCGACAGGCACGACCGCCAACACTTCGGCCCGGCCGGCACCGGCACGCACGGCTGCCAGCGCCGCATCCCGCGCACGCTCCGGCTGCGTCACGTACCGCGGCTTGCGCTTCGTCACCCGGATGAGATAGCCAACTGCGGCGTCCTTCACGTCCACGCCATCCTGCTCTTGCAGGGCCTCGCGGGCCTGGCGTTCGGCGGCCAGCTCGCCGCGCAGGCGGTCGGACTCGTTGATAGCTTGGGATAGAGACTTCAGAGCGGCCCGAAGGTCTGCCGTGATGCGGCCGGTGTCCGCCTCCCACTGCTGGGTCAGCGCATCGAGGCGGTCGCGCAGGTCGACAACAACCTTGGCCTGGGCGAGCAGTTCGGCGT
>JAURJO010000316.1 GCA_030832235.1 Verrucomicrobiota bacterium | reverse complement strand
GTCTTGCCGGTGCCGCGCGGTCCCACGAACAGGTAGGCGTGGGCGATGCGGTTGCGCGCGATCGCGTTGCGCAGGGTGCGCACGACATGATCCTGGCCGACGACGTCGTCGAACGTCTGCGGCCGCCACTTGCGCGCGATGACCTGGTAGGTGGAAGACAAGGCCGGAGAGGTTGAAAGGGAATCAGCGGCGCGGGCCAGTAGAAACCTCCGGTCCTCGCGCGGCCTCGGGATGCGGAGTTTCCCCGCTGCGATGCTCCGGGGATAAATCCACCCGCATCACTATCGTCGCTCCATCCGCCGGCACGAGCCCGCACGGGGAACGCCGCGGCGCACATGGCATCTGGGAGCGGACGACTACGGGGTCACGGGTTCCCATCGACCCCACGAGGTACCCCTTCCGAAAGCCGGAAGGAAAAGCACCATCCCCGCCGCGGTCGCGCTCGTCCGCACGTAAAGCGCGCCGTCGGATCCAACCCCCACGCGCGCGGATCGCCATTCGGCTACCTTCCCGAACTTCTGGCTGTCCTTCACCGGAATGCGCTCGAACTCCAGCCAACCGGTCGCGGGATCAACCCGGCCCGGGAGCGTCACCTCGGCGACGACCGCACCGGCGCGTCAAGCCCGAGCAGTGAAGTTGCCGTCGGCCGCCCTGGCCAACTCGATGCTCTCGGGACGTTCGGGACGACGGAAGACGCCCGGGAAAAACACGTGCTCCAAACGCCCTTCAACCGGTTCGGGTGCGCCGCTGACCAAGCGGCCCGCGGCCTAGAAACGCCCCTGTGGTGGCCGGACGGTAGCGCCCGAGATCTCCTTCTTCCAAGCGGCGGGCAGTTCCTCCTCATCGACCGTGCGGACGCTGACGCAGCCCGTGACGGCCGCGGCCAAAACTGCGGCACCCAACAGAAAGGGGGAAAGCTTCGGGGACATAGGGAAAAGGGAATAGCGCTACAAACCGGTGAAACCAAACCGCGAGAGAAACTTCGGGCAAATTCTGCCGGCCTCTAACGAAGGGATACGGAATAAATCCGCCTTCAAGCGCGCGCGAGGAATCATCCGCGGCGGGCGCGGCTACACCAAGCCGCTCCCATTCGTGTGCCTTCGTGTCCATTCGTGGTTCCCTCGCTCGTGAGGGCCCGAGGGCACAACGGACCACAAGACCGGATCCGTGTGAATCCGTGTCCATCCGTGGTTGCCACCCTGCGGAGCGTTACGGAAGCGCGTAACGACCCCATCGCTTGGAACAGAAGCACGGGAAGTTCGGAGAGACCTGCCGCCGTTTCCTCATCCGTGACAGCTGCGTTCAAAAATCGGGGAAGGCACGAATCGCCTCCGGCCGTCCCCGTTTTTAGCACGATCCGCGGCGGGCTCGCCCGCCGAAGCCTTGGCGCAGGCGGGCGGCCGCGGCTAAACCAAGATGCTCCCATTCGTGTGCCTTCGTGTTCATTCGTGGTTCACGCTCCGGTGAACGACCGGCATCCGAAGTTCCGGTCATTCGCTTTGTCCCGCCAGGCTGAAGCTCCGGTGTTTCCGCTTTCCCCGCGGCAGGGCGAGCGCCAAGGTCGCGGCACCCCGCCATGACGCTCACCCCGGTCGACTGGATCATCATCGCTGTTTATCTCGCCGGTTGCCTCTTCGCCGGCCTGTGGATGCGCCGCTTCGTGCGCGGCGTGCAGGACTTCGCGGTAGCCGGGCGCGAGATGGATGTGAACCTCGGCATCGCGTCGCTGGCTGCGACCGAGCTCGGGCTGGTGACGATCATGTACACCGCGCAACTCGGCTATGAGAAGGGATTCGCGGGTGCGATGATCGGCGTGGTGATGGCGGCGGCGATCTGGGTGGTGGGCCGGACGGGTTTCGTGATCGAGCCGCTGCGGAACGCGGGGGTGATGACAATACCCGAGTTGTTCGAGAAACGCTTCAGTCCGCGCGTGCGCTGGCTGGCAGGGTTGTTCGTCGTGCTCGGCGGCCTCCTCAACATGGGGATTTTCCTGCGGCTCGGAGGCGAGTTCCTGGTGCACGCGACGGGACTGCCGCCCGGCTGGCTGGAATGGATCATGACCGGCCTGCTCGGGCTCGTCCTCGTTTACACGGCGCTGGGCGGGATGCTCTCGGTGCTGGTGACGGATTATCTGCAGTTCCTCGTGATGGGCGTAGGCATCGTGGCGACCTCGGTGCTGGTGATCCTCCACATCGGCTGGAGCGACCTGCTGGCCGGACTGGACGCGGCCTGGAGCTCGGGCGCGTTGAAGGCGCATCCGTACGACGCCACGCACGCGACCAGCTTCGGGTGGGGTTACCTGCTCTGGCAGTTCGTGTTCCAGGTCGCGTGCGCGACGACGTGGCAGACCCAGATCAGCCGCGTGCTGGCGGCGAGGGACGCCACAACCGCCCGCCGCATGTACACCCGCACCTCATTCTACTTCGTCGGACGCTTCCTGCTGCCCGGTCTCTGGGGCGCCGCCGCCCTCGTGTGGTTCACGCGCAACGGCGGCCTGCCGCAGAATCTGACCACGCTCACGGCGATGCCACATTACCTGAGCATCGTGCTGCCGGCCGGGATCATCGGCATCGTGGTCGCCGCCATGCTCGCCGCGGAGATGTCCACCGACAGCGGCTACATGCTCACTTGGGCCACGGTCATCTACAACGACCTGGTCACGCCCTGCCTGAAAAAGCCGCTGTCGCCGCGCGGCGAACTGGTGCTGACCCGATTCCTGGTGCTGGGCATCGCGGTGTTCCTGCTGTTCTACGGCCTATGGTACGAGTTACCGGGCAACGCGTGGGACTACCTGGCGGTGACGGGCAACATCTACCTCGCGAGCGTCTTCACGCTGCTGGTCGCCGGCCTGTACTGGCCCCGCGCCAACGCCACCGGCGCCGCGGCCGCGCTCGTGCTCGGTGCGGTGGGCCCGCTCGTCTTCCTCGTGCTTGGCACGAAATACCAGATCGCGCCGGAAGTCGCCGGCGCCTCGTCGTTCGCCCTCGCCGCGCTCGGCATGATCGCCGGCTCAATGCTCTCTCCCGCCCGCGCCAAGTCCGCCTCCGTTGCATGAACCCGCTCCTCGTCACCTTCTGGGCCATCCTGATCTTCGCCTCGATCCTCTGGTACGGGTTTCTCGTGTTCTACGTCGGCTGGAAGGCC
>JAURJO010000315.1 GCA_030832235.1 Verrucomicrobiota bacterium | reverse complement strand
GATGAGAAGATGGAGCGCGAGGGAGAGGACTATCCCGATAATCAGGTCACGGGTCATGGCGGTTAGGCGTTATTTGCCCGTCGGGCTGGAAACGGTTTCAACCGATATTTGTTCGATGCCGGACTTGCGCACCTCGTCCAATGCGAACACGGCAGCTCCGAAGCGCGCCTTTGTGTCTCCACGGATCAAGACACGTGGGTTGTTCTCGGTACGACGATAATCACTGAGGCGCGGGGCAATTTCCACGGCGGAGATCAGTTCGGCGGTGCCTTGGCCCTGCTTCCAGTAGTACGTTCCTTCGTCGGAGACCTGGAGATAGATCGTGGTGTCGTTCGGGTTGGATTGAACGTTTTGCGGTTGCGCCACGGGTAGGGTTACAGGCAAAGACTGGATTCTACTCAGCGAAAGCGTGAAGAGCACGAACGTCGCCAGCAGAAAGAAGATGACGTCGATGAGAGGGATGATCTCGATGCGCGCCTTCTTCCTTGCGGTATCAAGATTGAGAGTTGGGCCGGCCATGGTGGTGGTTGTGCGGGCTTGCGACTCAGCGGCCTTGGGCGCGCACCTTGGTCTCGATGAAGATTCTCTGGAACCCCGCCTTGCGGGCCTCGTCGAACACGTAGAGCGCAGCGTTGAAGAGCGCGGCTTCGTCGCCGTTGATCAGGATGCGACCCTCGGGCTCGGCCGCCTTGTAGGCTCGCAGCCGGTCAATGAATTCGGCCAGGCTAATATAGTCCTTGTTCCACGCGATCGTGCCGGCGTCGGTCACGGAGATGGTCACGGTTCCGGCGGGATCGCGAGGTTCGCTGCTGTCGGAGGACGGCAGACTGATTCCCGTCACGCCGTTTGACTTGTTCAGCGAAAGTGTGAACAGGACGAACGTGGCGAGCAGGAAGAAGATGACGTCGATGAGAGGGATGATCTCAATACGAGCCTTCTTCCTGCCGTCGGATGTTGCTCCACCGGATGAGCCAGCCATGGGCGTACCCTAGTCGGTTGTTGCGTGGGATCCCCGAGGCGTGCCGCGTTTTCTCGCGCGACTCCGCCGGCCGG
Source organism: Verrucomicrobiota bacterium (assembly GCA_030832235.1). Classification (GTDB taxonomy): domain Bacteria; phylum Verrucomicrobiota; class Verrucomicrobiia; order Opitutales; family Opitutaceae; genus ER46. The sequence continues at coordinate 8,038 of JAURJO010000315.1, read as the reverse complement.
GGAAGGGGTTCAGCTCTTCTTGAGCGCGAACGGAGCGTTGGTCTCGCCCTTCTTGAGAAGAATCTCGAGGGCGTGCGAGGCGTCGGCTACCTCCTGCTTGGCCTGAAGTTCGCGGGCGTTGAGATAATTGTAGGGGAACAGGCCGATGACGGCCACCGCGAGACCGCAGGCGGTGGCGATGAGGGCCTCGGCTACACCGCCGGTGATCGTGCCGGCCGCGGCGCCGATGTCGCCGCCACCGAGGGCGCCGAAGGTGCGCATCATGCCGGTGACCGTTCCGAGCAGACCGAGGAGAGGGGCCGCGGTGATGCAGGTGTCGAGCGTGGCCATGCCTTGGGTGAAGCGAGAAAGCTGCTGGCCGGCGGCGCGCACGAATGCGTTCGACAGCGAGTACTCACGGTTGGAAAGGCTGTAGACCAGGATCTGGGCGATGAAGTCCTTGCTCTTGCCGCCAACGGCGAGCGCGCCCTCGATGTCGCGGCGTTCGACGGCCTCGAGCATCTTTTCGACCACCTCGGGCTCGCGGGTCCCGTTCTCGCGCACGATGAAGATGATGCGCTCGACCACTACGGTGATCATCACAAAGGAGACCAGCGCCATCGGCCACATGATCCATTCGCCCTTGATGAAGAGTTCCATCGGGGTGGCATCGCCGAGCAAGAGCGCGAGGGGGAGGTTAGCAGTGATCATAACAGGAGCTTAGTTGTTTTGGTCGTTGACGGTGGTTGTAAGTTTGAAGCGGAAATCGGAGGGCCAAAGAGAAAGGGTTCCCTTCTTCAGCGTGATATCGCGGCGACGCACGGGAAAACGGCAGCTTCGTAGCTCGCGTTTTTGGTGGGGGTTTTCAGGGGACGTAACAAGGAAGTGGCGGAATAGGTGTCGAGCCGGAATGGCTGTCAACCCACTTTGTCGCACTCACTCACAAAATTTTTCTGAGCGATTTTGAACGGGACTTATTAATGCCGCTCGGTCCGCTTTTTCGGACCGCGGCGGGCGCAGGTTCCGTTTCATTTGGCTGCCCGACTAGGAGTCGAACCTAGACAAAACGAGTCAGAATCGTTTGTGCTGCCATTACACCATCGGGCAAAAATCACGGCGGTCGCGTGGACTCGGCGGCGCGGGAAAGTGGAGCCGGCGATGGGATTCGAACCCGCAACCGCCTGTTTACAAAACAGGTGCTCTACCATTGAGCTACGCCGGCGCTGGAGGAGTGCCGAACTGGGACTGGAAAAAAACAGACCGGAAAACTGGTGGCTCCCCGGGGACTCGAACCCCGAACCTACTGATTAAGAGTCAGCTGCTCTACCATTGAGCTAGGAAGCCTCGAAAGAAGCGCGAAAGAACCCTCATTTGCGCGAGGGTTGTCAACTGCGATTTGAAACGCGTTCGCCTCCGGATTCATCGCTCCGCGATCGCGGAAGATTTTTCGCTTCGCCGGGTGTTATTTTTTGCCTTCCGCCTTCTTTTTCGCGGCGGGTTTCGGGTCGAGATTCACGGCAAGATCATTGGCGGTCACGTTGGACTTCACTCCTTCCGCGGGCACTTCCATGCGCGCGAGCCAGAGGATCGCATTGAGCACGATGCGCCGGAAGTCGTCGTTGCCCCAATTCGAATGGTGATGGGCGCCGGTGAAGCCGAAGCCGCGTCCGCCGTCGGGACGCTCGAAGGCCCACGACACAATCTGCGCATCGCCGCGCGCCACTTGCGCGCGCATCTCGGGGTTGCCGGAATGGGGGCCGTCGGGGCGGGTCGTGACCGACGCGTCCGGCACGGCGGCGAGGATCGGCGTCACGCCGCGGCGGCCCTCTGTGAAACGCATGTTAAAATACCATTCGTCGCGAATCGTGAACGGCTTCACGCCACGGGTGATCGGATGGTCCGGCAGTGACTTGAAGTTCGCATCCCAGTGCGGATTCACCGACCAGTGGGTCTCGAAAGCGCCGCCGACCATTCGGAGAAAATCGGCCTGGCCTTTTTCCTTGGTCGGCTCGACGGCGTAATGCACGCAGCCGATGCCAACGCCACGCGCGGCAAGGGAGGTGAGGACGGCGAGCCGGTTTTCGGCGAGCGCGAGGTGCTTCACGCCGCCGTCGCAATACATGACGACCGCGTCGATCCCGTTGAGCGACGATCCGTCCTTCGGCCAGCCGTTCAGGGAGACGTCGACTTTCAGGCCGGGCGTGCCGGCGAGGCATTTCTGGAGCAGGAGCACGCCGGCGTTGTGCTCGTGGGCTCCGGCGCCGTGGCTCGGCGTGCCGGCGATGAGGAGGACTCTTTTGTCAGCCGCGGCCAGGGGAGCGGAGAAAGCGGAAAGGACAAGCAAGCCGATGGTGAGGAGGTGTGGTTTCTTCATGGGGCGGGGAGCGAGGGTTGGGCGACGAAATCACCGCGGCAATCGTGTTTCCAGAAAACACAACGACCGCACCGGGTTGGTGCGGTCGTGAGGAGGGGCCGGCGCCGCGGTCTCAGAACTTGAGGCCGATCGAGGCGAGGAATGTCCGCGGCTCGCCGTACTGGAAGGTGCCGTTAAGGTAATTCTCGTCGGTAACGTTGCGCACGTTGAGACGGAAATTCGCGGGAACGTTCCCGAGACGCGTGGTGTAACCCACCATGGTCTCAACCAAGAGAACCGCGTCGCTCTTGATCGGGACGGTCCAACTCGGGTGCATGTAGGTCTCACCGATGAGGCTCGCGCCCCCGCCGACGTACCAGCCGTGAAGCGTGCCGCGGCCGAAGGTGTACTTGTTCCAGAAGGTCGCCGTGTACTTCGGCACCGACTCGAGGTGGGAGCCGATCTCGCGCGGCTCGGACGGATTGGAGAGTTCGTTCTTCTTGAAGAAGTAGCTGCCGCTGAGCAGCGCTTGGTAGCGAGAGGAGGGCGTCCAAACCCACTCGGACTCCAGGCCGCGGGTCTGGGTGCGGCCCGCCGCGACGCGAACAGTTGCGCCGGGTAGCTGGTAAAGCACCTGGTTGGTCGTATCGACATCGAGCCGGTTGGCTTCCTCGTTGGAGAAGTAGCTCACGGTGCCCACCAACCAGCCCTCGCGCAGGTCCAGTTTTGCGCCGACTTCGCGACCTTTGCCCAGCAGGTCGGCCGCGAGGAATTTCACGGGGATGGTGGCGGGCGGGCGATAGGTCGGCGAGGTAGGGTCGCCCTGCGAGGCGCGGATCGCCTCGAGGTCGGCGGTCTGTTGCCGCTGCGGCTGGAAAGATCGGCTCATGCTGCCGTAGACGCTGAGCTGAGGCGTAAGCCGGAACAGCGCCGCGAAATGCGGGAGCGCCTTGGCGACCTTGAAGTTCTCGTCGCGTCCGTCCCGGTTGTCGTCAACCGGGCGGTTATTGGTGATGTGGCGCCCGCCGGCGAGAAGCCGCAGGCGGTCGCCGACGAACGAGGACTGAAGAATCCCGTACCACGCATTGGAGTGGCCGCCGCCCTTGCGAAGGACGCCGGGCTCGACGTAACCCGTGCCATACTGATCACGAAGCAGCTGGAGAAGTTGCGGCTTCGGATCGGTCTTCGGGTTGTAAGTGATGACACGTGAAGTCGCGATGGTGATCGGACTGATCACATCCTTGCCGCCGTCGTGCTGGAAACCGGCGAGCACGTCGTGCTTCCCGAAGCCGCGCAGGTCGAGTTTGTACACACCCTCGAGTTTGGCCGAAAAAGTCACGCCGCCCGGTTTGTAATCGGATACCGTGCTGCGCAGGCGCTGTCCGGCGACGGGACGCAGTCCGTTGAACTCACGCCGCATGCGGTTGCTGTCGACCTGTTGAAACAGTCCGTGCGCAGCGAATTCCCGGGAAGGCACCCATTCGGCCTCGAGGGAGGAAGTCTTGTTCTGGTAACTGTCGCGGCCGTCGTTGCCGTTGTAGTTAAAAGATTCGTTCGGGAAGAAATCGCGCGAGAAAACCCCTGGGTAAGGGGCTACGTTGGCTCCGAGTGTGCGCGAGATGAACGAATCGACCGTCTCGGGGGCGGCGCGTCCGGTTGTGATCGGGGCGCCCGCGGGAGTGCGGACGGCACCGTTCTCCAGCTGCGGGTAGGCGGCTGGCCGCGGCAGGCCCAGCCGGTCGAACTGTTCGATGGCCTCGCGGTCACGTTGCTGAAAGAGCGGGTGGCTGACCACGGTGTGCGGCCGGCGGCCGGCCTCGCGGTCGAGGAAACCGTAACGGCTGCTGAAGGAGAGAGTCGACGTAGGGCGCCAGAGCAGCCCGCCGCTATAGTACTGATCCCGCGTGAACATCCCCTCGATGTTGCTCTTTTCGTCCGTGACGCCGTAAACGAGCGAGTACGCGAGTTGCTTGGCCACGATGGGGGCGCTGGAGCGGAACACCGCCCGCTTGTGCTCAAACGAACCGAAGCTCAGGTCGAGCGTGTGGACGGGAGTGAAGCTCGGCTTCGTCTTGATGAGGTTGAGCGTGCCTCCGGGATTGGAGATGCCGGCGAAGACGGCGTTGGGGCCCTTCACCACCTCGACGCGGTCAACGTCGTACAGCGCGAGACCTTGGCCGGCGGGCAATCCATTCACGAATTGCGGCCCCATGTAGCCGCGGATCAGGATCATGAACTCGTCCTTCACCTGGGCGGCCGCGGCGCTGGCGTTGCGCAGCACGTCGGTGAGTTGATTGCCATTCTGGTCGGCGATGAACTCCTGCGAAAGGATGCTGATGTTGAGCGGCGTGTCCTTGATCGCGCCCGCGGTGCCGGTGCCGGTGATCGCGGCGCCGACGCGGTAGCCGGTATCCTGGGAAGTCTTCACCTCGAAGGGGCTGAGCACGACGGTCTCGGCGGGTGAGGTGACAGAGGCTGCGTGTGAGAATGCGACCGCGCCGCCGAGGAAAGTGAGCAACCGAAGGGAGTGGGAGGGGAACTTCACGGATCGCGTTACGAGTTTGGGACGAAATGGAAACAAGCGAAGCTCGGAGAGCTCTCTGTCAAGCTGACCGGCCACTCGCCGAGGCTGCAGGGCCGGGAGCAAGCGCGCCGTCGGCCACGAGGTCCGCGAGCATTTTTTCGGAGTACCGCCATAATTCCTCGCACCCGTCAGCGATGTGCCGGTTGCGCGCCACGACGCGGTCGTGGGTCACGCCGTGCCGCTTCCATGCGGCTCCCTCGGTGCGGCAATTCAGCAGCATCGGCTGGAAACGGTCGACCGCGGCGGCGAATTTCGCCTCCATCGTGGACCGCGCCTCGAACTCATCCCAGAGCGCCCGGAATTCGCGACCCTGGTCCGACGGCAGAAGTCCGAAGATGCGATCGGCGGCGCGCGACTCCCGCTCGTGCTGGTCCGCCATCCGGGCGGTGTCGTAGGCGAAAGTGTCGCCGGCATCGATTTCCACGAGATCGTGGATGATCACCATCTTGAGCACGCGGAGCAGATCGAGGTCGGGCCGGTTCGCGTGCTCGGCGAGTACGATGGCGCAAAGGCAGAGCGCCCAGGAGTGCTCGGCGTCATTCTCCGCGCGCCGGCTGGCGGTGTTGATCGTCTGCCGGAAGATTTCCTTCAGGCGGTCGCACTCGACGATGAACTCGATCTGGCGACGCATCCGCGCCGCGGGGGTGTCAGCGGACGCGCCGTTGCCGCTGCTCATTCCAGAAACGGCGCCACGAGCGGGCGCCACACGGCGTAGCCGTCCGCGTTGAGATGCAGCATGTCAGCCACGAAGAGTTCGCGCCGCGGCTGTCCATCCGCGCCCAGCATCGCGGGGTAGATATCAATGAACACCCGCCGCGGATCCCGGGCGCACTCCGCCGCGATGAGCCGGTTCGCCTCGATCACGGCCGGCAAAATCTTCGGCCGCGATGGGCTGGGTTTCAGGGAGATGAAGGCGATCCGCGTCTTGGGCAGCGCGGTATGAATCTTCCCGCACAACGCGCGGAAGGTCGCATGCACGGCCGCGGCCGTCTGGCCCTGCTGGAGATCGTTTTCCCCGCTGTAGATCACGAGGCGGCTGGGTGCGTAGGGAATCACCACCCGGTCTACGTAGTGCAGCAGATCCGAAAGCTCCGAACCGCCGAAGCCGCGGTTGAGGATGACCTTTCCCGGGAAGTCGGTCTTGAGCGTCGTCCACTTCACGATCGAAGAGCTGCCCGCGAAAAGGATCGCACCCTTCGGCGGCGGATTGGCGATGTCAGCGGCGGTGAACTTGTCGATCGAAGCCTTCCATTTTTCCGGGGCCGCGCCGAGCGTGCCGGCGAGGGCGAGGCTGCAGATCAGGGAAAAAAGCGGGAAGCGACGCATGACAGGTGGTTCGATGGAGAGCGCTCAACGAGCGCGGGGCAATGCGCGATTCCGCCGGTTGCAAAGCGTCCCGCCGCGCCTCCACTGTCGCGCCATGCGCGCACTCCCCGCCGTCCTCCTCATGTCGCTCTGCTTCTCCACCGCCACGCTTTCCTCCGCGCCCTCCGGACCTTGGGCGTATCCGCCGTCCAAGGTGGAATCCGTTGTCGATGACTACCACGGCACCCGCGTCGCCGATCCGTACCGCTGGCTGGAGGAACTCGACTCAACGGAAACAACGGCCTGGGTTGCCGCCCAGAACCGCCTCACCCAGGGGTTCCTCGGGTCGCTGCCGGGCGTGGCGGCGTTCCGCGAGCGGCTCACGAAACTTTGGAACTATCCCCGCGCCGGCGTTCCATTCCGCGAGGGCGGACGAACCTTCTTCACGCGCAACTCCGGCCTGCAGAACCAGTCGGTGCTCTTTGTGCAGGACTCAGCCGGATCGGCGCCGCGGATCCTGATCGACCCCAACACGCTTGCGGCCGACGGCACGGTCGCGCTCACCAGCGTGAACGTATCACGCGACGGCCGGTTGCTCGCCTACGGCACAGCCGCCGCGGGGTCGGATTGGAACGAGATCCGCGTTCGCTCGATCGACGAAGGCCGCGACACCGCCGACCACGTGAAGTGGGTGAAGTTCTCGACGGTCGGTTGGACCCGGGACGGAAAGGGATTCTTCTACTCGCGCTACCCGACTCCCGAGGTGGACGCCGGCACTGGCAAGACCTTCAGCCGGCTTGAGAATCACAGCGTATACTACCACCGGCTCGGAACGCCGCAGGATCAGGACGTGCTCATCCACGCGATCCCGGCCGAGCCGAAATGGCTCGTGCGCGCGACGACCAGCGAGGATGGCCGCTACGTCGTCATCCGCGTCAATCGCGGCTCGGCGTCCGAAAATCTGCTCCGATACATCGACTTGGGCGACCCGCTCGCGCCTCGGCTCGACGCCCCCGTGGTGCCGCTCATTTCCGAGTGGACCGCCGAGCACGACCCGGTGGGTAACGACGGCGGCGTTTGGTATGTTCTCACCACGCATGGTGCACCGCGCCGGCGGCTGGTCGCGATCGACCTTGCGCGTCCTCAGCCCCAGCACTGGCGGGTGATTGTGCCGGAAGGGAAGGATGTCATCGACGCCGTCGGGATCATCGGCGGCCGTTTTGTGGTGCGCTCGATGCGCGACGCCAGCAGCCGCCTCGCGATCCACGCGAAGGACGGACGCGCGCTCGGCGAGGTGGCTTTGCCGGGTATCGGCACGGTCGGCGCCGTGAGCGGGCGCGAAGACGAGGAGGAATTCTTTTACAGCTTCACGTCTTTCGCGACGCCGGTGACGAATTTCCGCCACAACGTCTCCACCAATCGCGGCGAGGCCTTCGAACCTCCGGCGGTGGCGTTCAATCCCGGCGACTATGAGACGCGGCAGGTGTTCTACAACTCCAAGGACGGTACGCGCGTGCCGATGTTCATCACGCACCGGAAGGGGCTTAAGACGGGCCCCGACACCCCGGCGCTGCTCTACGCTTACGGCGGATTCAATGTTTCGCTCACGCCGACGTTCTCCGTCGCCAATCTGGTCTGGATGGAGGCCGGCGGCGTCTATGCCCTGCCAAATCTGCGGGGTGGCGGCGAGTACGGCCGCGACTGGCATCAGGCGGGAACAAAGGAACGAAAACAAAACGTGTTCGACGACTACATCGCCGCCGCGGAATGGCTTTTCGCGAACAACTACACCTCGCCGCAGCGGCTGGTGCTGAGCG
>JAURJO010000314.1 GCA_030832235.1 Verrucomicrobiota bacterium | reverse complement strand
GCACCCCCAAGAAATCCTCATGAACTGGACCGGCGTCATTCCCGCTCTCACCACTAACTTCCGCGCCGACGGATCGATCGACCACCCGGCGTTCGCTCGCCACTGCCGCGCGATGCTCGATGCCGGCTGCACCGGGCTCGTCTGCGCCGGCTCACTGGGCGAGGCGGCGACGCTTTCGGTGGAGGAGAAGATTTCGATCGTGCGCACCGCGGTGCGCGCCGCGGGCGGGCGTGCTCCCGTGGTGCTCGGGATCGCCTCGCTCTCGACCGCCGAGGCCGTGGCGCTCGCCCGCGCGGGAGCACGCGCCGGGGCCCAGGGCCTCATGGTCCTGCCGCCGTACGTCTACAGCACAGACTGGCGCGAGATGAAGGCCCACGTCGGTGCCGTCATCGGCGCGACCCGCCTCTCCTGCATGCTCTACAACAACCCGGTCGCCTACCGCACCGACTTCCTGCCGACGCAGGTAGCGGAACTCGCGGCGGAGCACCCGAACCTCGCGGCGGTGAAGGAGTCCAGCGGCGACGTGCGTCGCATCATCGCCCTGCGCGCCGCGCTCGGGGAACGGCTCGCGCTCCTCGTCGGCATGGACGACGCCGTGGTCGAGGGGGTTCGCATGGGAGCTCGCGGCTGGATCGCCGGCCTCGTGAACGCGTTTCCGCGCGAGTCGGTGGCGTTGTTCGAGTCCGCGGCTTCCGGCGACGTGGCGCGGGCCGAATCGCTTTACCAATGGTTCCTTCCGCTCCTGCGGATGGATACGGTTCCGAAGTTCGTGCAACTCATCAAATGGGTGCAGGATGAGACCGGCACGGGCAGCGCCACGGTGCGTCCGCCGCGCCTGCCCCTGGCGGGACCCGAGCTAACAGCGGCGCGACGCACCTTGCGCGAGGCGCTGCGCCATCGGCCGCGCCTCGGCTGAAACCGCACGGCGGTTCAGGTGTAGTCGTACAGCTGCGGATCGCGGCGCGGTGCCGTGCGGCGCACGCGGAAACGGTGCCGCGGCTCCTTCGGGTCGGGCGGCGGGCCTCCCGCCCCTGGACCGCCCATGCCCATGCCGTCGCCGTAGGGATCATCCATGCCGCCACCGGCCTCGTCGCCGCCGCCGAGCTGGTCCTCGAGCGAGTCGGGATCCGCGCCTTCCTCGAGTTTGCGCACGACCTCCTCCATCTCGCCGTCGATCTTCTCGCCGGTGAGCTCCGACATCCGGCGCATCATGCGCGCCATCGCCTTGGGGTCGTTCTCGTCGACGCTCGCGAACTCCTTCTCCATCGCGTTCATCGCCGACTCCATGCGGGCATCCTCGGTCGGATCGCCGCCCGCCGCGCCGACGTCGTCGGGCTTTTTCTCCGCGGCGTCATCCTTGGCGCCGCCACTGGTGATGGCGAAGGCCGAGACCAGCTTCTTCATCCGGAACGACGGGTTCGCCGGGCATTTCGGCACCGTCTGTCCCTGCGCCAAGGTCTTCGCGTAGAACTGGTAGATCGTGTGGTTATCCGGACAGTAATACTCGTAGATGGGCATAAAACGGAGCTGGGGAATTAGGACCGGCGCGCCGGTTTGGCAAGCTGGTGGCCATGCAGCACACCGCCGCCGAGACCCTCGCGGTTAAGGCGATCCATCGTGGCGGCGAGTCGCCGGCGTTTCTCGTCGTCTGCCCCGAACATCTCCAACTGGCTCGCGGCCGACTCCACCCCGGAGAAGCGCACCGAAACCAGTCTCAGCGGTCGCCTCAGTCTCCAAGCTTCCCGCAGCAGCGGCGCCACCAGCGGGTAAAACGGCGTCTCGAGATCGGTCGCCTCGGCTAGACTGCGCCCATGGGCGGCCTGGGAGAAATCCGGATACCGCACCTTCACCGTGAGCGTGCGAACGCGTTTGCCGTCGGCCCGCACCTTGGCCAGCAGCTCGTCCACCATGCGCTTGGCGATGCGCTCGACCTCCGCCGGATCGGCGATGTCGACCGCGAAAGTCTCCTGCTGCGAATAACTCCGCGCGTCCTCCTCACTGGTATCGACCGGCGAGTCGTCCTCCCCGCGCGCCGCGGCCAGCATCGAACGCCAGCCGTTTCCAAACGCCGCGCGCAAAGACGGCTCCGACGCAGCGGTGATGTCGCCGATCAGCCGCAACCCGTGCGATCCGGTGAGAACGGCCTCGGTCTTCGCGCCGATTCCCGGCAACCGTCCAACCGCCAGTGGCGCCAAAAAGGCCGCTTCCTCGCCAGGCGGCACGACCACGAATCCGCGCGGCTTGCGGAGTTTGGAAGCGATCTGCGCGAGCAGTTTGTTGGTGGCGATGCCGAAGGACACCGGCACCTGCAACTCCGCCCAGATACGCGCCTGCAGTCCGCGCACCGCGGCCTCGACCGCTTCCGGCGTGGCGAGGCCGCACGGGTGGAGGTCAAGATACCCCTCGTCGATCGAGTTCCGTTGCACCAGGGGCGTGAGCGTCTCGCAGAGATCGAACATCCGCCGGGAAACGTCCCCGTAAAGTCCCGCCGTGTGCGGCAGCAGGATCAGGTCGGGACAGACCTGCAGCGCCCGACGCGACGGCATCGGCGTGTAGACCCCCGCCGCACGCGCCTCGTAGCTCGCCGAGGAAATGATCCCGCGCTCCCCGCCGCCGACGGCGCAACGCCGCCCGCGCAATTCCGGCCGTCGCGCCAGTTCGCAGGAGACGAAGAAGGCGTCGGCGTCGAGGTGCACGATCATGGCGGGACCCCCGGACATCGCGCTGATTGCCCGCGCCTCATGCGGTTCCGGCAAGCGGGAAACACCCTGCTTCGCCGCAGCCGTGCGGGGTACAGCGCAATCTTTGGGATTCTGTAGCCCGTGTTGCACCATGCTCCAAACCGGCCGACAGGAGCAAACGGCGGCAGCTGAGGGAATCCCGCCACCGGCCTGATCCGCCGCTGCAACCGCCACTGCACCAGACCGCCCAATCATCCGTGTGAATCCGTATCGATCCGTGGTTAAAAAACGCGCAGCGAGCCTGAACTTCATCACAAAACAGCGGGTTCTGAACAAAAGTCCGGGAGGCGCGGAAAAAATCAGCTCTGAATCATTCGTGTCCCTTCGTGTTCTTTCGTGGTTCCACCGGGCGAAGCGATTCCGCGAAGAATTTCCGAAAAGCAGATTCCGCCATCGCCCAAGTCGGGGCGCAACGGCGCGTTTCCGCGGTGCCCGGCGCGTTGACGCGGCCCCGCGCACGGCGTGAATTCGCGCATGGCCCTACCCCGCTTGTTCACCGGTCTCCTGTTGGTCGCTTTCACCCTGCCGGCGTCGCAGGGCGCCGCTTCCGGTTGGATCATCGAATCCGCGGCGGGCACCGGCGAAAAAGGATTCTCCGGTGACGGAGGTCCGGCGCGCCTCGCGAAACTCGACAACCCATTCGGCGTGGTGCGCGGACCCGACGGCGCGCTCTGGTTCTGCGAGTACACCGGCCAACGCATCCGCCGCATCGCATCCGACGGCACGATCACAACTATCGCCGGAACAGGCGCGAAGGGCTTCACCGGCGACGGCGGACCGGCGCGACTCGCGACCTTCAATCTTCCGCACGAGATCCGCTTCGACGCCGCGGGAGACCTGTACGTCGTCGACATGGCGAACCACGCCGTGCGCAAGATCGCGTTGAAAACGGGCATCATCACCACGATCGCTGGCGACGGACAGCCCGGCTACGCGGGCGACGGGGGACCGGCCATCGCGGCGCGCTTCCGGCAGCCGCACAGCATTCAATTCGACCGCGCGGGAAACCTCTTCGTCTGCGACATCGGCAACCATGTCATCCGCCGGATCGACGCCCGCACCGGAGTCATTTCCACCTTCGCCGGCACCGGCCGGGCCGGCGACACACCCGATGGCGCGCCGATCGCGGGGACTCCCCTGCGCGGCCCGCGTTCGATCGACTTCGACCGCGAAGGCAACCTCTGGCTCGCCACGCGCGAGGGCAACCAGGTGTTCCGCCTCGATCCGGTGCGCGGCACGATCCACCACGTCGCCGGCACCGGGAAAAAAGGATTCACGGGCCACGGCGGACCGGCCCGCGAGGCCTCCCTCTCGGGACCCAAAGGCCTCGCGATCGACGCCGACGGCAACGTCTGGCTGGCCGACACCGAAAGCCACAGCGTGCGGATGATCAATGCGCGCACCGGACGCCTCGAGCTGATCGCCGGAACCGGGGAGAAGGGAGACGGGCCCGACGGACCCGCCCTCGCCTGCCGGCTCGCGCGCCTCCACGGAATTTTCGCCGATGCCGACGGCGGCATCTACATCGGCGACAGCGAGGCGCACCGCATCCGTGTGATCCGGCGGCTCCCGCACTGAACGCAGTCGCGCGGCCCCGCGCGAGGAGCGGGATTTGCGGTCGACGCTGACCTCGGGACGTTGGTGAATCTCCCCGCACCCCAAGATCCGCATGCACCCCGCGATCGTACTCCTGCTGCTGCTTCCGCTCGTTTCACTCACCGCCGCCGAAGCGCCGCCGGAATGGTCCGCCGCGATCTTGCGCGATGAGATCGCTCCCCGCTTCACGTTCGACCCCTCCGGCGGCCCCACCGGCAACGGCGCCCTTATCATTTCCTCAGACGCGCAGGCCGGCCGCATTGGACGCTGGCAGCGCACGTTTCCCGTGGAAGGCGGCGTCACCTACGCGTTTTCGGCGCTGCGCCACGTCCACAACGCCGACGGGCGCCGAGCCGCCGTTGTGCGGATCCATTGGCAGGACGCGCAGGGCAAACCGGTGATGCGCGACGAACCCTCGACGGCGTCCTATCAAAGCGGAAAGAAGCCGCGCGCGGAGCCGGAGTACCCTGAGGACGGCGCGGAAAAGAAACCCGGCTGGACGGAGGTGCGCGGCACGTATCGCGCTCCCGCCGCCGCCAACCGCGCGTTGGTCGAACTCGAGTTCCGCTGGACCGCGAACGCCCGGGTCGAGTGGGCGGAGGTGAAACTGACGCCCGCGCCGGCGCCCGCGACCCGCATTGTGCGCCTCGCCGCGGTGCATTTCGTGCCCCGTGAGGCTCGCACACCCGAAGCCCGCCGCCAGGCCTTCGCGCCGCTGATCGCCGACGCAGCGCGGCAAAAGGCCGACTTCGTCGTGCTGCCGGAAGTCGTGACCTTCGGTGGCGGCACAAACTACGCCGCCGTCGCGGAACCGGTCCCGGGTCCTTCGACCGAGTATTTCGGACGCCTCGCGCACGAACACCGGATGCACCTCGTGGTCGGGCTCGTCGAGCGCGACGGGCCGCTCATTTACAACGTTGCCGCGCTGATCGGCCCGGACGGCGGCTTCCTCGGAAAGTACCGCAAGATCTGCCTTCCCCGCGGCGAGATCGAGGGCGGCATCACTCCCGGACACGAGTATCCCGTCTTCAAGACCTCCTTCGGTACGGTGGGCCTCATGGTCTGCTACGACGGTTTCTTCCCCGAGGTCGCCCGCGAGCTGAGCAACCGCGGCGCGGAGGTGATCGCCTTTCCGGTGATGGGCTGCAATCCGCTCCTTGCCGCCGCCCGCGCCTGCGAGAACCACGTTTATGTGGTGAGCAGCACGCACACGGACGCGAAGCAGGATTGGATGGTCTCCGGAGTCTACGGCCAGGACGGCCGCCTTCTTGCGCAAGCCAGCGATTGGGGCACCGTGGTCGTCGCGGAAGTCGACCTTAACCAGCGCCTCCACTGGTCGAGCCTCGGCGACTTCAAAGCCGAGTTACCCCGCCACCGTCCGTGACGATGCACCGGCTTTCCATCCTCGTTCTAACTCCTTCCCCGTCATGAACCGCCTGCGCCTCATCCTCGCCCTCGCGACCGCCCTTGCTGGCTGCCTCGTCCACGCCGCCCAGCCCGCCACCGGCGGTGTCACCGGTCGGGTGCAGAACCTCGTCGCCGGTAAATTCCTCAACAACGCGCGTATCTCCGTCACCGGCACTGACCTCGTCGCGTTCACCGACCAGTACGGCACCTACCGCCTCGCCAACCTTCCGGCCGGCCAGGTGACTCTCGAGGTTTTCTATACCGGCCTCGATAGCCAGCGCGCCACTGTGACCGTGAGCGCCGGCCGGATGATCACGCAGGACTTTGATCTCTCCAGCACGGCGCGCTTCGGCACCGGTGACGTCATCAAACTCGACGCGTTCACCGTGGCCTCGGCCCGGGAGACCGACAACGACGCCATCGCGATCAACGAGCAGCGCTTCGCGCCCAACATCAAGACGGT